>NZ_JBSGUP010000169.1:0-13376 GCF_053607985.1 Streptomyces sp. NPDC055078 | reverse complement strand
CACCCGATCCTGGGGGAACCAGTCGGTCACCACCCGGCCGAGGTAAGCCATCATCAGCATGCCGTGGGCGAAGACGTCGTCCGATCCCGCCGACCGCGCCACATCGAGGTCGATGTGCATCGGGTTGTGGTCGCCGGAGGCCCCGGCGTACAGCGCCAACCGGGTCCTGCTGATCCGGCCGACCTCGAGCACTCTCGTGTCACCCAACGCGATCGTCATTGCTTCCTCACTCCTTCCCGTCGGGCAGGCGCTGTCGACGTCAGCCGCGCGCCTTCTCGTAGACGATCTTGTCGTAATCGAGTTGGTCCTTCTCGCCGGCCATCAGGCCCACGGCCCAGTCGTAGTTCTCCCGGGTGAGGAGGCCGTCCGTCGGGAAGGCCTTCACCGAGGTCTTCCAGATCAGGTCGAAGGCGGCCTGGCCCGTCCGGGTGAGGAGCTTCTCCCGGACGAAGGTGCCCGTCCCCGAGGGGTCGTCGGCCACCTTCTTCTCCGTCCCCACGATCGCGTCGAAGACGCCCCGGACCAGCGGGGGGTGCTTCTGCACGACGTCCTGCCGGGTCACGATCACGCCGGCCATCTGGTGCGCGGAGCCCAGCTCGTCGAAGTCGCCGTCAGCCAGCGACATGTAGGTCTTGGCCTCGCCCGCCGCGACGTTGACCTCCAGGCTGCCGGTCTGACCGAAGCCCGCGTCGACCGCACCCTGCTTCATCGCCGCGACGATCGCCGCCGCGTCGGCCATGGGCACCAGCGTGACATCCTTGTTCGGGTCGAGACCGGCCTCGCCGAGGTAGCGGACGAACGACTTGTAGGTGCCGCTGACGACCGCCGGAACGCCGATCTTCAGGCCCTTCAGCGCGCGAAGCCTGTCCGGGCCCGAGGCGGTCGGGGCGACGTCCAGCTTGTCGGCGACCGGGGTGCGGACCACGAGGATGCCACCGCCACGGTAGACGGACGCGACGATCACGAGCGGCGCGCCCTTGGCGACGGCCTCGAAGACGCCCTCGACGGGCGCGTTGGCGAAGTCCACGCGCTTGGCCAGCAGCTCGGCCAGCGTGATCCCGCCGTCCTTGGCGTTGTTGGTCAGGGTGAGGTCGATCCCGTTGTCCTTGTCGATACCGTCGGCGTCCATCAGCCGCGGGACGACCCCGGCCACCGAGGCCGAGTGGAGGACCGCGAGCTTCGCGCTCTTGCCGTCCTTGCCGGCCTCGTCGCCGGATCCGCAGGCCGCCGCAAGGAGTGCGACCGCGGTCACGACAGCGGTGACTACCACGCTGCGCCGGGTGCGCCGGCGGGTGAGGTTGTTCGTGTGCAAGTTCTTCTCCATGGTGTCGGTGCTGGGGGTCTGCAGGGCTGTCTTGGTCAGGAGGTCGTCCCGCCCTCCTTCCAGCGCAGGGCCCGGCCGGTGACCACGGAGACGCCCCGGTCGATCAGGAGCCCAATCGCCAGCAGGGTGAAGATGGCGGCGAACGTGTACGCAGTGGAGTACTGCGAGGCGAAGAGCGTCACCAGATGGCCGAGACCGTGGGTGGCCGAGAACATCTCGGCCACCACAACGGCGATCAGGCACTGGGGGACGGAGAGCTTCAGACCCGCGACGACCCAGACCAGCGCCGACGGCAGGCGCACCTGGAAGGCGAGCGCCCAGCGGTTGGCGCCCATGATCCGCATGGCGTCGATCAGCCCCTGGGACACGTCGCGCACGCCGTAGAAGGTGTTGAAGAACATCAGGAAGAAGACAACGATGCCGCTGATCACGGCCTGGAGCTGACGTCCCGTGCCGAACCACATGACGAAGAGCGGGATCAGGGCGAGCTTCGGGATGCTGTAAATGCCGGTGATGAAGGGTTCGAGCAGCAGGCTGAGGCGCTGAGAGCTGCCCAGGACGTAGCCCACCACGATCGCGCACGAGCCGCCGATGAGGAAGCCGAGCGCTGCGGACTGGAAGGTACTCGCGGCATTGCTCCAGAGCTCGCCGTTGGTGGCGAGGTCCCACCACGCCTCAGCGATGTCCGAGGGGCGGCTCGCGAAGAACGGGTCGAAGAGACGGCCCGAGCCCCACTCCCAGAAACCGAGCAGAGCGGCGAGGAGAGCCAGGCGCTCCACCTGGAGCAGCAGCCGAAACCGTGTCCGTCGCGGGCGCCGGGGCTTCTCCGGGGCCTGGGGGGTGTCGGTCACGGTCGTCTCGGGTTCCATCGCTGTTGTCACCGTGCCTCGGCCCTTTCGCTGCGGTCGTCTGAGATCGTCATCCCTCGTGCGGTCGCGAGGTGGTCGTGCAGCTGCCGCACCAGGTCAACGAACTCGGGCCGGCAGCGCACCTCCTCGCTCGTGCGGTCGGGACCGAACGGGATGTCAACGCTGGCGATCACCTGGCCCGGCGCACCGCCGACGACGACCACCCGATCGGACAGGACGACGCATTCGTCCACGTCGTGGGTGATGAACGTGACCGTCGCGCCGGTACGACGCACCGTCGCGAGCAGCTCGTCGTGCATCTGCGTCCGTAGCTGCGCGTCGAGCGCGGCGAACGGCTCGTCCATCAGCAGCAGCTCGGGTTCGTAGATCAAGCTGCGCGCGAGGAGCGCACGGCGCTTCATGCCGCCGGAAAGCTGCGACGGGAACCGGTCCGCGGCCTGTTCGAGGTCGGTGATCTTCAGCAACTCGGTGACCCGCGAGCGCACCTCGGCGCGCGGCACCTTGCGCAGTCGCAGGGGCATCGCGACGTTGTCGAAGACCGTCCGCCACGGGAGCAGCGTGTCGCCCTGCGTCATATAGCCCACGTGGAGGTTCACCCCGGTCACCGGCTCGCCGAGGAAGCTCACCTGGCCGTCCCGCACCGGCAGCAGGCCGGCCACGACGTTCAGCACCGTGGACTTGCCACAGCCCGAGGGCCCGAGGACGGAAACGAACTCGCCACGGTGGACCTGGAGGTCGAAGTCGCGCAGGACGTCGCGGTCGTCCGCGTACCCGACGCGGACGCCGGAGATATCGAGAAGCGCAGTCGCTGCAGTCAAAAGAGATTCATGCTGCATCGTGGAATGACGTGCCATAATGAGTATTGTTATGACCAGGCCCACAGCGTGTCAAGGGTCACGCCGACATCCGCGACATCGACCATTTACCGAGGCCACGTGCCCACGACGCCCCGACCACTCGCCCGACGAGGACCCCGATGACCCGCATGCGACACTTCTACGGCCCCGGGCCGCCCAACTGCCCCCCTCCTACTGTGGAGACCGTGCCCGGAGGGATAGTCGGGGGTCAGGGCATCCAGGAAGCGCATCTACGACGCTGAGTCCCGTGAGGGGGCGGTAGGGATCGCGATGGAGACCGGGAAGCCGATTCCGGAGGAGGCCGAAGATGGCCGAAGATCCGGGGCTCCATCCCGGGACGCTGCACAGTCGGGTGTCGCGGGCACGGTGCAACGGGTCGCCGTCGCCGGACCGGCCGGTGGCCGAGCCATCGCCCGGTGGTCGGCTGCGGGAGAGCGAGCGCGCTGAGCTGGATCGGCTGCGGGCCCAGAGAGAAGGACAAGCGCATCCGTGAGCTGGAGATGGAGCTTCCCCATCAGGATGTCAAGCCGCAGCAGCAACAGACGGTGAGGGAAGATAGCACTCTCCGTCACGAATCATGGCCCATAGGACGTTGACGCGACGGCGAGCGAGCGCCAGTAGCGCCTGCTTGTGGCCCTTCCCCTCGGCTCTCTTGCGGTCGTAGTACGCCTTGGAAGCCGGGCAGCAGCGCAAGGTCATCGGTCTCCCGGTACGCCGAACGCCAAGACGACGGCCGCCCCGACACCAGCCTCGACGTCACCATCCTGGAACCCGAACCGAACCTGCCTACCGTCTCCCACGATGACCGGCACACCCCACTAGGGCCTGTCTGACAATTCCCGTCGGACCAGCGAGCGTCCGTCGAGCTGGCAGCCCGGATATGCGCCGACGTCTGGCGGGTATTGCCGAGCAGGACCTACGAGCGGCGGGCCAGCAGGTGCGCGTCGAGGAAACCCCGTTCAGAGGCCGGATCGTGGAGCAGCCGGGCGAAGGGATCGAGCCCGGCATCGGCCAGCAGTTCGGCGAGGCTATCTGCCGGCCAGCTGTAGGCGGGCGCCACTTTGTGGTTGAAGCGAACCGGTTCTTGTCCGTCGGTCCCGAAGAAGGAGACCAGGAGCAGGCCATCCGGCGCCAGGACGCGTACCTGTTCGGAGAGTAGCTCCGGCAGCTCCCCCGGAGGGGTGTGGATCATCGAGTAGTGGGCCAGCACGCCGCCGAGCGCGCCGTCCTCGATCGGCAGGGATTCCATCCGCGCCTCTTGGAAGCGCAGCGCCGGATGGGCCTGCCGGGCGTGGTCGACCATGCCGGGGGCAAGGTCGAGTCCGAAGGCGTCCAGGCCCAGTTCGTGCAGCATGGCTGTCAGATGTCCGGGCCCGCACCCGACGTCCGCTGCCCGCGGGTTGCCCGTCGCGCGCACCAGTTCGGCGAAGGTGCCGATCATGGCCCGGGAGAAAGGCTGTGTCTCCAGCCGGTTTGCGAACAGCGATGCGTACAGCTCGACGACACCGTCGTAGGCCGTCCTGGTGTCGTCCTGATGATTTGCCACGGGCAGGACTCTATAGCCGGTCTGATAATTGATCTTGTGGCGGGTCGAGGTGAGTTGACGGATGCGGCATGGGGGCGAATAGAGCCCCTGTTGCCGCAGGTGGACGGACGCGGCCGTCCGTGGCGTGATCACCGGCAGGTGGTCAACGGGGTGCTGTGGCGGCTGCGGACCGGGGCCCCGTGGCGCGACCTACCCGAGCGGTATGGGCCGTGGCAGACCGTCTACGAGCGGTTCGCCCGCTGGGAGGCCGATGGCACATGGGCGAAGCTGCTGGAACACGTCCAGGTCCGTGACGATGCGGCGGGCCGGGTGGAGTGGACCGTCGCCGTCGACTCCACGGTCAACCGGGCCCATCAGCATGCCGCAGGCGCCCGTAAAAGGGGGACGTGGACGGGGACGAACTGAAAGATCCGGGCCGCTCGCAGGCGTGCCAGGCACTCGGTCGGTCTCGGGGCGGGTTGACCACCAAGGTCCATCTCGCCGTCGACGGCCGGGGGCTGCCGCTGTCGATTGTGCTCACACCCGGAAACGTCAACGACGCCACAGCGTTCGCCGATGTCCTCAATGGGGTACGCACTCCTCGGGCCGGCACGGGCCGTCCGCGCACGACACCGGACCGTGTGCTGGGTGATAAGGCATATTCCAGCAGGGCCATCCGTCATCTGCTGAGGCGTCGGGGTATCGCTGCCACGATCCCCGAGCGCCGCGACCAGGTGGCCAACCGTCGGCGCCGGGGGCGCCGCGGTGGTCGGCCACCCGTCTTCGACACGGAGATCTATCGCGACCGCAACGTGGTCGAACGATGCTTCGCTCGCCTCAAACAGTTCCGCGCGATCGCAACCAGGTTCGACAAGCTCGCGAACCGGTACCGCGCGGGAGTCGTCCTGGCCTCCCTGATCCTCTGGCTCCGTGAAGCGGCCAGGTGATCATTTGTCAGACAGGCCCTAGCACGTCTTGCTGTGCGGCCAGTTTCTGTTGCTCGTGCTCGATCTGCCGCGGGGTGTGGGCGGGCGAGCAGCGTTTCCGTCGCTCGGAGCGCCACTGGTCGCAGTCGAAGAAGCCGATAAGGAAGATGCCTGCGGTGCGGGGGCGACGCAGGTAGCGGTTGACCAGCTGATCGGTGAGGGCTGTGGGCAAGGTCCGGTTCCAGCAGCCTTTTGCTTCGATGATCACGGTGAACGGCTCGGTGTTGTGGGAGGGGTCGGCAGCTTGGATGTGAATGTCTGTGCGGCTTCCTCCGGCGCCCGGGCGGTCGACTTGAACCTCGCGATTGAGGATGATGCGCTGGCCGCCGAGGTTGATCTTGAGCAGGCCCATGACGTGGTCACTGAAGTCTTCTTCCCATGTCGGCCACATCGCGTTGTAGTCGGTTGCGGCAGCGCGGTTCCATAGCAGGATGGCCATTCCGTTGGGGCCCGAGAGAGCTTCCTGGACGCAGTCGATGGCTTCCATGACGACGTCGAGGAGTTGGGCTTCGTCGGTGATCACGCGCAGGCTGTGATCGGCTGCCAGTTTCCTCAGCTGGTGTGCGGGCAATGGCTGGCTCTGTCGCTGGGCCGCATGGCGTGCGGTGCGGCGGGCCAGGCGCCGCAGCCATGACCTGTGGCGGGTTGTGGAGGCGGCCAGTTGACTCAGTTGGTCGGCAGCTTGCTGGGTGTGTTTGTCCGCGATGAGCTGGGGCAGGGCGTCGGCTAGGTCGTGGAGGGTTTCTTCGCGGGTAACTGTGTAGGCGACTCCGGACTCGTGCTCGGGCGGGGGCTGGCGCAGTTCCTCGCGTTCGGACAAGTGTGCGTAGAGATCGGCGAGATCGTCTACATCGAGTCCGGCCATTCCTGAGGGCCAGCGGCTGGAGCCCCTGGTGATCAACCTGTCGATCACTGCTCGGAACAGCTCGGGATCGTCGAACGCCCGGCGGATCGGCGGCCAGCTTTCCAGGAGGTCGGCATAGGACATGAGGGTGAGGACTGCGGTGACCCAGCGCCCCGAATCAGGTCGTGGCCCTTCATGAGGCGGGGCAGCGGCCACGGTGTCTTTGACCCGGGCGAGAGCAGCGGTGTCACCCAGGTCAGACAGGGGGAGCATCACGGCGGCCCAGGCTGCATCATCGCGGCCTGGTGCAGAGGCCCAGTCCCGCAGAATGACAAGGGTTTCTGCCGCATCCAAGGTGTGCAGGAACCGGGCCAGCTCGGTGAGTGGGTAGGGGTCGAGGCGGTCCAGGCATGCTGCAAGCGCGGCCTCAAACGTGGCGCTGGCGTGGCGAGCAGACCGCTTGAAGAGGCTGTGGTGCAGATCCGCCTCCTGTGCGGGAAGTCTCATTGTGGCCAGCGCGAGAGCCCAGCCTGTCCATCGCTCGATCTCTGTTGCGGGCACTACGGCCTGCCAAGAGTCGATAGACACGAACGCGGCCGCGGTCAGCTCTGGTACGTCGATCCACTCAGTGCCCCAATCCGAGACGTCGTGCGGCCTCCATGCGGGGGCGTCGGCCAGGACACGCAGGGCAGCTTGGAGCAGCTTCGCGTGCAGTGGGCTGCCCTCAGACGGGCATGACGGTGCTGCGGCGACTGCGTTAAGGGAGAAGGTTTGTTCGGCGGTCCGGCCGTCGCTGGTGCGGTAAAGGTGGCCAAGGACCGTGAGCCAGGCTGCGCGGACCTCGTCCGGGGCGGCAGTGTGGACTGCCTCCAGCGCTGCGGTGAACTGATCCTCGTCGAAGGTGTTGCGGCGCCGCTGCTCTTCCTCGCGCTTCTGTCTACGCAACTTCCACTCCCGCTCGGGGGGCGGAGAGTCCCACCACGCGGTGGCGTCCCTGAGCTCGTCATCGGCTTGCCGGGCCTGTTCAAGGGCCTCGCGCAGCCGGGCATCGTCCGGCCGCCCCAAGCGGCTGAGGAGCGGTTGTGCTGTACGCCGCATCGCTTGTGGCAGGTTCGGCCAGCGCTCGGCCCAGTACAGCAAGTCCTCCTTCGGGAACAGTCCCACCTCTGGCGTGATGAAAGCGAGTTCGAAGACATGCTCCTGGCGGCCGTGGCGCAGGATGTAGTCCGCAAGGCTGCGGCGCAGAGCGGGCACACCACCCAAGGAGTCGCGCAGGTGCTCGAGCGGGGCGTGAGAGTCGCTGGTATGGGACAGCTCCGGATAGTCCGCCAGAGCGATGAGCGCCTGGCCTGCCCGCTCCTGGCCGGGCGCCGAACTGCCGGGGCCACGGTGGCCAATGTGGTGGATGCACCTCACCAACAGCGCGATAGCGATCAGGGACTTGGAGTTTTGGTCTTTGAGGGTCGTGATGCACCATGCCAGGACCTCGTTGACATGCTCTGCCGTGACCATGTCCATGGCCTTCTCCATCTGCCGTCGGTGGGCGAATGTCCGTCGGGCTGGCAGCAGGTCGAGGTACTCGGTCAGTGGCAGGTGCTGCGGCCATAGGTGATCGAGCGCTGCTGTGGCAATGCTGGTCTTTGCGTCCGCGGCAAGAGCGCGCAGCCGGGCAACAGCCTCGTCGCCGTGGACGGTCTCTTCGGCGATCGCGTGCAGGGCGAAGGAGCGTAGCCGTGTCGGCAGCGTGGTGTCCTCCGCGAACAACAGCAGGGTGGGCGTCAGCTGGGCTAGTCGGCACTGTGCAGCAATCCACAAAGCCAGGTACGTCTGGTCCGGGTCAGCGTCGCGGACCAGGAACGGCTCCAGTTGCCCCGCCAAAGTGGGGTGGGTCAGCCGCTTGAGGAGCGCGAAGTCGAGGCGGTCGAAGCCCTCGTCGGGGGCCGTGTCAAGAAGTGCCTGGGTGGCTCGTTGTCGGCTTTCGGCTGGCTGTGAGGGCAGGTCGGCCAGGAGAAGGACCCGGGGATCGTGGACGAGCAGATCCTCGAACAGCTCCGGGTCGTCGGCCGCCAGGCGGGCGGCGATCTCCTCGTGCTCCGGCACGATATGGCGTGCCGGGCCGCTGCCTGCCCACAAGAGCTCGCTTCGCACCGCCGGCGCGATGAACTCGCGCAGGTACTGCGCCGCCAGGTGTTCCTGGTAGCTGCGGTGGGCGAACACCCAGCCCCGCTGACCCACCGGTGTCAGCAAGGAAGACTCGGTCAAGTGCAGCAGCTCGTGACGGCGGCACTCCAGTTGCGGCACCGGGCCAGGGAGAGCGGGGCCGACCAGGCTGTCGAGGTGCAGTTCGCCCTCTCGCGCCGGCTCCCGGTCGGCGAGGGCTGGCACGCGTCCGAACTGCAGAGCGGAGGCCGCCCAGCGGGCCACATGCAGCAGGTGGTCCACCGGAGGCCGTTCCTGGCGCAGTGCAAACCCCTGCGACCAGGTCTCCGTGCACAGCCTGCGACAGGCCTGGTCGTAGGCGTCTGCCACAGTCCTGGGAAGTTCTTCTCCGTCGGCCCGAGCATCCAGCAGCGGGATCAGCGTGACCGGCTGCTCTGCGAGGGCGGCAAGGCCCCGGTCGCTCACCTCCTGGGTGAACGCTGCCCCGTCCAGGTCTCGCTGCCGGGCGGCGCTCTCCACATCGTGCACGGTCAGGGGCTCCAGCGCCATCAACGCCACCTGGCCCGTATCAGGCCATAGTGCACGCAACCCGCTGTCCAGTGCCTCGGGCCAGCGGGTGGTACGGCAGGTGATCCGCAGACGCAGCCTTTCACGCTGCGGCTCAGACAACGCCCGGAGCTGGAGAAGGAGGACTCTGTCGAGGCCGGGGATGTCGTTCAGGCCCTCATCCAGCCCGTCCAGCAGCACATGCCGCGGCCCATCTCCATGCCCGTACAGATGCTGCTGCAGAGTACTGGTTGCCGTGGCCGTGTCGGCGACATCCCGGCCCAGATGCAGCCATGGCGCAACATCAGCGCCACCGTCGCTGAGCAGACCGTGCTCCTGTTCCAGAGTCACGGACTTGCCCGCACCGCGCTCCCCCAACACCACAACGACCTGTACATCCCGCATCTCGTCCAGCCGCACCGGACTGCCGGCCCTTCCTCCTCGATCAAACGCATCAGGCCGACTGCCGCTGTCGGCCTGCAGGGGTCGCAAAGACCGTTGCCACGCATATCGCATCGGACCATTCTCACCGCCCTCAGGCAGGCGGGTCAGGGCCTTCCTGCGGCCCTCAGCGTCGCCTCGCAGCACCTGAACAGATCGCCGTCGTCGCATACCGAGCACTAGCCTCCGAGAACTCCGATTGGAACAGCCGCCCCCACGACAGCCAACCCGCCCAGCCCCAACTGCTATACAGCAGCCACTTGGTCACCTCATGACAGCACACCAGCACACGCCCACACCGCATGACCAGCCAATCAACAACCGAACACCGCTGACGCACAACCACTGCCACCAGCACACCCACTCACACCGCCCCGGGACAGCATCACCGATTCCGCATACCGGCCCACGGCAGTGACCGAACTCCGAGCCAGTCCCCACCAGCCGGAACATGGGAAACTTACGTGCTGTCACTGACCGCGACCCGCTGACACCAAACCAGGACATCGCAGGCCTTGGCAGAGCAGCTGGGCAACTCTGCCACGGGGAAGCTTTACTGCTGCCAGTTAGGTCACTTGAGCAACAGCTGTGGTAGATCGCGCAGGTCTGATGTGACGTGGGCAGTCAAGTGGGGGGCGTGTCTGCGCAGGATGCTGCCCCAGTGCTTTTCGCCGACCACGATGTCGCAGTATGCGGCAGCTGTGCCCAGGGCGGTGATGTCGTTGAGGTCACCGAGATGCCAGCGGAAGTTCTTGTCTTCATGGGCGGACATCCGCATCCGGCAGATTGCAGCTTTCGCGGGCAGAGACATCATGAAGTCGGTGAGTGCGGCCCGGTCGTCGACCAGAGCACGGATGTGGCTGCCTGCCGCTATCTCAGCGTTGAGAGGAGCAATGATGTCGTGAGCTTCCTGAGCCAGTACGAGGCGGTGAGCGCGGTCGCTTGTGTGGCCCCAATGCCTTAGTTTGCGCGCTGTCTCTCGTTCGAAGTCGAGCTGACGTTGGCTGAACTCTCGAGTGGGCAGGGCGATTCCGGCGGCGGGTAGCTGCTCCTCTGGCCCCATGAGCAGGGCCTTCTCGAAGTGGTCGGCCACAGCATCCGCGCCGAACTGTGCGATAGCGCGCCGTTCCGTTTCCGGGTTAGTGAAGTAGCCCTTCATTTGCTTGAAGGCGTGGTTGGCGCCAATTCCGAAGGGCACGGGGGCGTGGTTCGGTGTGGCACCGGTCAGGACGGAGACTGCGACGTGCACTTCGGCGGCCAAGAGGTCGGGGGCGCCCGCGATCGTGTGGTACCGGGAGATTTCGGCCATGAAAGCACCGAGGCGGCGGCGTCTGTCAGGGTCCCGTTGATGGTAGGTCTCTTGGTAATGGACGGCCGACAGGGGGAACGAGGCATGCCCGGATTCGGAGGCCTCTCGTACCATCGCCAGGACGCCCGCGATCGCGTCGTCATGCGATCGCCCGTAGTGCTGGCGGGCGAGGGCAACCCAGTCCCGCTGGTCCAGATACACCCGCTTGAGAGCCATGCGATCACGCTAGCGGCAGCCACTGACAATGGGCGACGAGTGCGGTCCCCCAGAGCGGAACTCCATGAGGATCGCGCATTGACGGGAAGCGGCACATACGGCCGGCCGCACCGGTGGGGACGTACCGCAATCGGTGTGGCAGCCGCAGTGCCCGGCTACGGGCCACATGGCGTGCTGCCCGTTCGGCCTGTTCCAGCCTTCACATCACCCTTCGTCAACTTGGGGCGCTGACGCGAGCGGGGTGTCCCCGGCCGAGAGACCCGGGCTGGCGTACGTCCGAGCCCCGCGCGAACGGGGGCTCGCCGACGGCCGTCTCATCGGGCACCGCGCTCCCCCACAAGGTCGAAGTTCATCGAAGTGAATGAAAAGAGCCCTCACTCTCGCCACGCTGCCGGATCAGCCCCGGCTGAGCCCCGCGCGAGCGGGGGTGACTCGGTGTCCGACGGCCACCGGACCGGTTGCGTGTTCGCGAGAGTCCCCAGACCGTCGACGGGTCCGCGCAGGCACCCGTGGAGACGAAAACCACTCCGCTCGCAGGCCTTCCAGCACTGGATCCTCCACGACCCTCCATCAGCCGGAGTCACCTCCGCTCCGTGGGACGACGCTCCCGTCCGGAACTTACGTTCGGTCAGGCCACCGTTCACCAGCGCACAAGACTGCAGGTCAGAGCCCACCCCGTATTGCGATTCTCGCTTCACCGAACAGGCATTTCTCATTGACGCGCTCAAGTAATTCTCACCAAGTGCCCAACACGGACACCACACTTTCCTGGCTTCCCAAGGGATCAACAACCCATGGGCAGAGACATTGGAATGAGAAGCATGCCAGGCAACGGCGTGAGAGTCAGCAGATCTCCGGCGCGGCCCGCTGGGCGACTCCCCAGTGCGGATTCGCCGGACGCCTGCCCGCCGTCCCTTCTCCTCCTCCTTGAGGACCTACCGATCCCTTGCCGCGGTCCTGCACACCGAGCTCGGCGACATCCACCTCGGACTGCGCCCCGACGAAGCCCCCTACACGGCGGCCAACTTCGTGGGCCTGGCTACCGGAAGCGGCACCTGGACCGACCCCCTGACCGGGGCCACCGGAGAGGGCGGTTTCTACGACGGCACGGTCTTCCACCGCCGTGTGCCGGGCTTTGTCGTCCAGGGCGGCGATCGGCTGGGCACTGGGCAAGGCAGCGCCGGATACCGGATACCCGACGAAATCCATCCGGACCGTTCATTTGAGCGGCCGTTCCAACTGGCCATGGCGAATCTGGGCCGGGACAGCACCGGCTCCCAGTTCTTCATCACCCTTGCTCCGGCGCCCCATCTGAACGGGCAGTACACGATCTTCGGAGAGGTGTCGGACGACCGGTCGAAGGACGCGGTCGGCGCCATCGCCTCGTCGCCGACGGCTGTCCGGCTCGACCGCGTGACGATCTTGTCCACCTGAAAGCGTCTCTTGTGCCAAGCGGCCTGAATGAGGTGGTTCCGTTGGCCGCGTTGCATGATCCTGACGCTCATTGGGGGTTACTGATTCCCCATGATTCTTGTCAACCCAGTGAGCCGTAGGGTGCGGCTCAGCTGCCCGTTTTCTCGCTTGGCCGGGTGACTTCGACCTGGACCGAGGCGACCATGCCGAAGAAGTCCCCTCGCCTCGGGCGCCGCGCTCGCGAAAGGAGGACCACGACGTGCTGTGGCCGTACGACAGTAAGTACAACTCCCCTGAAGCAGACGGCTCCAGGCCCTCCACCGTTGCGCCCGCTCTGCATCCGGACAACCGGTTCGAGGACTTCCCCAACGTCCCTGCACGCTCTGCCGGACGCGGGCACCGCCGCTGAACCACGGCACCGCCCCGCCTCCGTGAGCCGAGTCGATCCCGCCCTCCTCGCATGCGCCTCGCAAATCTACCCAACCACCGCGGGCCGTCACCCAGATCTGCAACAGAGAACACCTGGTAGGAACGTGAGCACGCAGCCCGTATGGGCTGAAGAAGAGATCGCAGGCAACAAGGTCCGCCAACTACTGGTCCCGGGCAGCGCATTGGGGGTCAACGACGAGGACGGGACGCTACGGGTCTCCAACGTCTACGGCAGCTGGCCCGCCGTGGGCACCGCAGGGGGACGCCGTCAACGAGCTGACGGCTGTGCTGCCCAGCCGGTCCGGCCACGAGGTGCGCCGGCAGGGAAGCCTCGCCTGTACGCCGCAGGCGGTAGCGGAGTCGTATCGCAGAGCGATCGTTTCCGCCCGTACGACGAGCCGCACAGTCTGCGCCGCCCGCAGATCGGCGCCCTGCACGCGGTGACGGGGCACTGGGC
>NZ_JBSGUP010000168.1:0-13384 GCF_053607985.1 Streptomyces sp. NPDC055078 | reverse complement strand
GAGCAGACCGTTCGACGCCGCCGCGTTCCCGCTGTGCGGGCCGGGACGGCCGTCCAGGCCGGTGAAGGAGCCGCCCGCCTCCTGGACGACGATCGCGGGCGCCGCCATGTCCCACAGGGACAGCTCGGGCTCGGCACAGAGGTCGATCGAGCCCTCGGCGACCATCATGTATGGCCAGAAGTCGCCGTACCCCCGGCTGCGCCAGCAGGCGCGGGTCAGATCGAGGAAACCGTCGAGCCGCCCCTGCTCCTCCCAGCCGTTCGGCGAGGAGTACCCGAAGGAGGCGTCCTGCACCCTGCCCACCTTGGAAACCCGCAGCCTGGTCGCCGAGGTGAGCGAGCGCCCGGTGTACGCGCCGCCGCCCTGGGCCGCCCACCAGCGCCGGCCGAGGGCCGGGGCCGAGACCACCCCGACGACCGGCTGATAGCCGCCCTCGCCCTGCACCATCAGCGAGATCAGCGTCGCCCAGACCGGCACCCCGCGCACATAGTTCTTGGTGCCGTCGATCGGGTCGACGACCCAGCGGCGCGGCCCCGTGCCCTCGATGCCGTACTCCTCGCCGAGGATCGCGTCACGCGGACGCGCGCGCTGGAGCTGTCCGCGGATCAGCTCCTCCGCCGCCTTGTCGGCCTCGGTCACCGGAGTCATGTCCGGCTTGGTCTCGACCTTGAGGTCCAGAGCCTTGAACCGGTCCATCGTGGCGGCGTCGGCGGCGTCCGCGAGGACATGGGCGAGACGCAGATCGTCGTGGTAGTCGGGCATGGTCATCACTGTATCGGGGACGGTATCGGGGCCGCCGACGGCGGATCGGCGCCCAGCCGCGCCGCGCGACGGCGCCCGCCCGCCCTGTGCGGATCCGCCACCGGGGGTCGGGCCCCTGCTCATGCCCGCCGGGGGCCGCCTCCGTACCGCAGAGCCCCTTGCTCACACCCACCGTCGGTCCCGCTCCCGTACCACCCCGGGCCCGGGGCTCTTGACACCTCGGGGCCGCGCGTCAACTCTGAGCGAAGCGCCGTACGGCGGGGTGGGCATCCGGCCCGGAGCCGTACGGTCCGGGAGGCGACGATGGCCACGGCCCGTGAATCCTTGCTCGACGCCGCGCTCGCGGCCCTCGCCGAACGGCCCTGGTCCGGGGTGCGGATGGTCGATGTCGCCGCCGCCGCCGGACTCTCCCGGCAGACCCTCTACAACGAATTCGGCGGCAAGGACGGACTCGCCCGCGCGCTGGTGAGCCGGGAGGCCGACGCCTACCTCCATGGCGTGGACCGGCTGCTCGGGAGCCTGAGCGGCCCGGTGGACCCGCTGGTCGCCGTCGCCGAGTGGACCGTCGGGGAGGCGCGTGCGAGACCGCTGCTGCGTGCGCTGCTCACCGGCTGCTGGGGCGAACGGCTGCCCGTCCCGAAGCCCTGCCGCCCTGACGCGTCCCCGGCCGGAGCGCCCGCCCAGCGCCGTGCGGACGCGGGCCTGCCGGCCCCGTGCGAGATGATCGCGCTGGTACGGGAACGGGTACTGGCCGCGCACGCACACCCCGGGGAGGCGTCCGGAGCCCTCCACCCCGAGGAGCCGACCGGGGACCTCGCCTACCGCTGTGAGCTGGCGCTGCGGCTCGCGCTCTCCTATGTGGTCGCGCCGATCGGCGAAGGCGTCGGACCACTGGTCCGTACGGCTGTGACCGCCTCAGGCGGTACGCACGACCGGTAAAGACCGGTAAAGACCGGTGCGGAACGAGAAGGACCGGTGAAGACCGGTCAGGACCCGTCAGGACCGGTAGGACCGCAGACGTCCGGCGGCCCGGGTCAGTGGCCCCCCGACCCCGAGAGCTGGAGGCCGATGACGCCGACGATCACCAGGCTGATGGAGACAAGCTTGAGCGTGGAGACCAGATCGTCCAGGAAGACCATGCCGTAAATCGCGGTGCCCGCCGCGCCGATGCCCGTCCACACCGCGTACGCGGGGCCGACGTCGAGCTTCTTCAGCGCCAGGGTCAGCAGTCCGAAGCTGCCCAGCGCGAAGGCGGCGAACGCGATGGTCGGCCACAATCGGGTGAATCCGTGGGACAGCTTGAGACAGACGGCGAAGCCCGTCTCCAGAATTCCGGCGACCACCACCAGCAGCCACGCCATGGCCAGTGCCTCCCCTAGTCGGTGACTGCTTCTCGTCGGCGACTGCTTCGTCGGACTTGATCCGATTATGCACTTACCAACATCCGATGGGTGCAAACGTGCCCGGTTCAGTCGCCTTCGCGTCGCTCCCGGGTGGCGAGCAGCCGTCGCAGCGAGTACAGCCGCGCCGGATCGGCGTGGCCCTCGGCTACCCAGTCGTCCAGTGCGCAGTCCGGCTCGTCGTGGCTGCACGCGCGCGGGCAGTTCTCCGTACCCGGCACCAGATCGGGGAAGGCGAGGATCACCCGGGACGGGTCGACATGGTTCAGCCCGAACGACCGGATGCCCGGGGTGTCGATCACCCAGCCGCCCTGCTCGTCCGCCAGCGGGAGGGCGAGCGCCGAGGTCGTGGTGTGCCGGCCGCGCCCGGTGACCGCGTTGACCACTCCGGTACTGCGGCGGCGCCCCTCAGGGACGAGGGCGTTGACGAGGGTCGTCTTGCCGACGCCCGAGTGGCCGACGAACGCCGTGGTGCGGCCCGACAGATGCTCGTGCACCCGCTCGGCGGCGACACCGTCCACGAACTCGTCGCGGGTGGTGACGACATGGGGGACGCCGAGCGCGCCGTACATCCCCAGCAGTTCGTCGGGGGAGGCCAGATCCGACTTGGTCAGGACGAGAAGGGGCGAGAGACCGCCGTCGAACGCGGCGACCAGACAGCGGTCGATCAGCCGTGGGCGCGGCTCGGGGTCGGCGAGGGCGGTGACGATGGCGAGCTGGTCGGCGTTGGCGACGACCACCCGCTCGAAGGGATCGTCGTCGTCCGCCGTCCGGCGGAGTACGGATGTCCGCTTCTCGATGCGGACGATACGCGCCAGGGTGTCCTTGGCCCCGGAGAGATCGCCGACGAGGGAGACCCGGTCGCCGACCACGGCGGCCTTGCGGCCCAGCTCGCGCGCCTTCATCGCCATGACGACCCGGTCGTCGACGAGGCAGGTGAGCCGCCCCCGGTCGACGGTGAGGACCATGCCCTCGGACGCGTCCTCGTGCTTGGGGCGGATATTGGTCCGCGGCCGGTTGCCCTTGCGGTTGGGGCGGACGCGGATGTCGTCCTCGTCGGGGTTCTTGCCGTAGCGCCGCATCGTCGGTCCCCGTTCAGCTTCCCGCTCTGCCCGCTGTTCCCGTTGTTCCCGCCGTTCCCGCTGTGAGCATCGTGTCCCACATGCTCGGGAAGTCGGGCAGGGTCTTCGCGGTGGTCGCGACGTTCTCGATCCCGACGCCGTCGACGGCGAGGCCGATGATGGAGCCGGCCGTCGCCATCCGGTGGTCGTCGTACGTGTGGAACACCCCGCCGTGCAGCGGGCGCGGGCGGATGTGCAGACCGTCAGCCGTCTCGGTCACATCGCCGCCCAGCTCATTGATCTCCTTGGTGAGCGCGGCCAGCCGGTCCGTCTCGTGCAGCCGCAGATGGGCGACGCCCCGCAGCGTGGACGGGGAGTCGGCGAGCGCCGCGACGGCCGCGATGCCCGGGGTCAGCTCGCCGACCTCGCTCAGATCGACGTCGATGCCATGGACCCGGCCCGTACCGCTGAAGGTCAGACCGGTCTCCGTCAGCTCGCAGGAACCGCCCATCTCGGTGAAGATCCCGCGCAGCGCGTCACCGGGCTGGGTGGTGCGCTCGGGCCAGTCGGGGATGGTGACCCGGCCGCCGGTGATCAGCGCGGCGGCCAGGAACGGCTGGGCGTTCGACAGATCGGGCTCGACGGTGAGATCCCGGCCGAGCGTCGCGGAGGGGGAGACCCGCCAGACATTGGGCTCGCCGCCGGTCTCCGGCTCGTCGACCTGGGCACCGACGGCGCGCAGCATGTCGACGGTCATCCGGATGTGCGGCATGGAGGGGAGCCGGGCGCCGGTGTGGCGGACCTCGACCCCCTGGTTGAAGCGGGGCGCGGACAGCAGCAGCGCGGAGACGAACTGCGAGGAGGAGGACGCGTCGATCTCCACGGAGCCGCCGTCCAGCGCGCCGCCGCCGTGCACGGTCATCGGGAGCGAGCCACGGCCCTCGTCGTCGATCCGGGCGCCGAGGACGCGCAGGGCGTCGATCACGCCGTGCAGGGGGCGCTCGTACGACCGGGGATCGCCGTCGAAGCGGACCGGGCCGTCCGCCAGGGTGGCGACGGGGGGCAGGAAGCGCATCACCGTGCCGGCGTTGCCGACATCGACGGTGGCGGGGCCGATGAGGCCCGCAGGGATGACGCGCCACACCTCGCCCTCGCCGTCCGGGCCCACACCCTCCTCGATACCGACGCCGAGGGCGCGCAGCGCGTCCGCCATCAGCAGGCTGTCCCGGGAGCGCAGCGGGCGGCGCAGCCAGCCGGGGTCGGACGCGAGGGCCGCCAGGACCAGGGCGCGGTTGGTGACCGACTTGGATCCGGGCACGGTCACCGTCGCTTCGACGGCTCCGGTCGCGAACGGGGCGGGCCAGAGGGCAGGGTGCACGGAGGCTTCGGTCATGGCCTTCACTTTAGTGGCTCGCGGGGAGCCCGGATCTTGATCAAATGTGTTGAAACCGGGGCGTAATCCATGAGTGGTAGTGAGCCTTCCGCCGCGTCCGACCGGCCCGCGCCATCCGGGCCCGTCCCCGCGCCATCCGGACCCGTCCCCCGAGGTCGCGCCCGTCCCCGTACCCCCGCTGCTACAGATCCAGCAGCCAGCGTCCGCCGCCGATCAGTGAGCAGATCGAGACGGCGTGGAAGAGCAGGAACCACATCGCGGCCGGGACATGGGTCAGCCGGGAGAGCTGGTCGGCGTCCGAGTCGGGGGCTCCGCCGTGGCGGCGCTTGGACTGGAGCTCGAAGGCCGGTGGCACCCCGCCCAGCAGCAGGAACCAGACCGCCGTATACGCGAACGCCGCCTGGACCTCGGGCGGTGCCAGCCAGGAGACCAGGACGAAGGCGGCGCCGGTGAGGATCACGGTGAGCGCGCCGTAGGCGTTGCGGATCATCATCAGCATCGCCAGCAGCAGGGCGGTGGCCAGCCACAGCAGCAGGGTGATCCGGTCGGCGCCGAGCAGTGCGGCACCGCCGAGGCCGAGCAGGGGCGGCGCGGTGTAGCCCGCGGCGGCGGTGAGGACCATGCCCAGGCCGGTCGGCCGGCCCCGGCTCACGGTCAGTCCGCTGGTGTCGGAGTGCAGCCGGATGCCCTCCAGGCTGCGGCCGGTCAGCAGGGCGATCAGCCCGTGGCCGCCCTCGTGGGCGATGGTGACGGCGTTGCGCGAGAGCCGCCACAGGGGCCGGGGGACCACCACGGCGAGGGCGAGCGCGGCGGCGGCTATGACAAGCCATTCGTCGGGTGCCGGCTGGGTGCCGGAGACACGGTCCCAGAGGCTGCCCATCGATGCGCTGCTGAGGGTGGAAGCGGAGTCCGGGCTTTCCATTTCTGGGGCAGCTCCTTGGGCGGCGGGCGGGAGTGGGCAGTCTGGCACCTATGTGCGGACGGTATCTGAGACGCCGCAGCAGCAGGGATCGTTCCTCCCGGCAAACGTGCAGGTCGCAACGGTAGAGCCCGGGAGCTGTCCAGGGCCCTTGCACTACCCGTGCCGACACCCAGGGCCCAGGCGTAGGTCCGTGCTGCCGGGGCGCCGTGTTTCCAGCGCGAGGGTCGCCTCGCGCACGGACTCCTCTGTCGCCGTGAGCAGGTCCTCGACTGTCGCCGTGAGCACGTCCTCGACCTGGTCCAGCAGGATCGAAGCCGGCCTGCCGGAGCGGGGCTCGTCCATCAGCCCGTCCAACCGCATCCGGATGAACTCCGGAAAGAACTCCGGAAAAAGCTCCGGAGAAACCCCGGATGAACCCCGAGACCTACTACGTGGTCACGTTCCGGTGATCACTTCGTCCCCCAGCGGGGACGAGACGATCGGCTCACGGGGGGTGAAGGTGACCGGGAGGGCCTGGGGGCCGCGGAACGTCGGGGCGTAGCCCCAGTCGACCTCGTCGCTCGGGATGTCCAGGGTCAGGTCCGGCAGGCGGCTGAACAACGTGGTGATCGCGATCTCCGTCTCCAGCTTCACCAGATGGCTGCCCAGGCAGGTGTGCACGCCGTGGCCGAACGCCAGGTGCGGGCGGGCATCACGGGTGAGGTCCAGGGCGCCGGGGTCGGGGAACCGGTTCGGGTCGTGGTTCGCCGCCGCCAGCGACAGCAGCACCACGTCGCCCTCTCCCACGCGGGCGTCCGCGATCGTCATGTCCTCGCTCGCATACCGGTACTCCGCCACGTGCGACGGCGAGTCCAGGCGCAGCAGCTCGTTGATCGCCTGGGACCAGTCGATGTCGCCGCAGAGCAGGGCAGCTCGCCGGTCGGGGTGGCCGAGCAGGCGCAGGATGGTGGTGCCGAGGAACTGGATCGTGGTGATGTGACCGGCACCGATCAGGGTCATGACCATCACCTCCAGCTCGTCCCCGGTCAGCGCGCCCGACTCGATCAACCGCGTCGGGAGGTCGTCCCCCGGGTGCGATCGTTTGTAGGCCACCAGCTTCCGGACGTAACCCAGCAGCTCGGCCAGCTTCACCTCGTCACGCGGCTGCTGGAACTTCGCGCGGTACCACATGTCCAGCACATCGGCGGCGGGCGCGCGCTCGGCTTCCGGGACGCCGAGCAGGTCATGCATGACGGCGACGGGGATCTCCCGGGTGTATTCGGCGACGAGGTCCGCGCGCCCCCGCCCGGCGAACGACTCGATGGCGTGCGCGCAGGTCCGGGCGGTGCGATCGCGCAGGCGGGACACCGCGGCGGGGGTGAACGCCGCGGCGATGAGCCGGCGCAGCCTGGCGTGTCCGGGTTCGTCCAGATTGGACAGACCGGGCGGGTGCGGGTCGGGGTTGACCGGGGCGCCGCTGCCCAGGCGGCGGTCCGCCAGGCAGGCGCGGACGTCGTCGTACCGGGTCACCAGCCACATCCGGCCCGGGACGTGCGGTCCGCCGACGGGGCAGACCGGGTCGTGCTCGCGCAACCAGGCGTAGCCCGGGTACGGGTCGGCGGTCACGACGGCCGACCGGCGATCAGCAGCTTCTCCAGCGGGGACGCGGCGAGGGGCACGACCCGCGTCTCGGTGAGCCCGGCCTCGCCCAGCCATGCCGCGAGATCGGCGTAGCGGTGCAGACCGCCGCCCTGGCCGTGCCACAGGGTCAGGCCGAACGTGCCGAGGAACCCGGCCGCGGCCGGGCCAAGACCGGCCGGTGGTTCCCGGTCGTGGTCGAGGATGGCGATGCTTCCCGTGGGGGACAACGACTTCGCCGCGCGCTGCAACAGCTCGCGGCATTCCTCGGGGCCATGGCCGTGCAGGACGTTGAACAGCAGCACCAGGTCGTGCCCGGAACCCAGGTCGTCGGTGAGGTAGTCGCCTGCCCGCGCCGTCACCCGGTCCGGCGGGGCGTCTTCGCGGAGGGCCTTGATCGTCTCGGGCAGGTCGAAGACGGTGGCCCGCACGTCCGGGCGACGGCGGCACAGTTCGACGGTGTGGTCGCCGTGGCCACCCCCGATGTCCAGGACGGTCGCCGCGGGAGGCAGCGCGGCGGCGATGTCATCGGCCAGGTCCGCGGCGGCGCCGGCGAACATCCGGCGCAGGCGGGCCGCGGTGGCGGGGCGCTCGCGCAGCCAGGGGTAGAAGCCGCGGCGGGGCGTGCCGGTACGGATGGTGTCCTCGATGTCGGCCCAGTACTCGAACAGGACCTCGTGCCAGAACAGTTCGAGGTCCACCGGGCCGGGCGTCGCGGCGGTCGTGACCCCGTCGGAGTCGCCGTCACGCCGCAGGTAGCCGAAGGTCACCAGGACGTTCACCAGGCTGCGCACCCCGGCCGGGTCACCGCCGATCGTGGTGGCCAGCTCCTCGACGGACAGCGGGCCGGCTTCCAGCGCGGTGAACACCCCGAGCCGGACACCGGCGATCATGGCCCGGTACCCGGCCGCGCCGAGCCGGTCCAGTACCGGAGCCGGGACACCAGAGGATTCTTCGGGCAAGGGCATGATCATCCACTTCCGGAAAGCGCGCCGGCACCGGTGAGGAAGTCCAGGTGCCTGCGCAGCATTCGCTCGTTGGCCGGGGGGAACTCCACCCCCGCCTCGGCCGCGGCGGCCCAGGTGCGGGAGCAGTCGAACCGCGGGTGCGGGCGGGGGCGTTCGGGCAGGGAGAAGGCGAGCGGGGCGAAAGGCCCGGCCGGGTCGGCGAGCATCCGCTCCCGCCATCGGTGGTACGGCACCACCTCGGTCGGGTGACCGGCGGAGGTGAGGGCGGCGGCGAGGGCGGTACGGGTGATGCCGCCGTCGCCGTGGTAGTGGTGGTCCCGGCCGAGGTGGGTCGGGGCCTGTGCGAGCGCGACGATCGCCGCGGCCACCGTGTCCACGGGCACCATGTCCAGCACCTCGGCGGTGTCCGGGACGGCGCCCGCGGCGATGCATGCGGTGAGCCAGCGGCTGAACGCGGAGCGCGGGGCGGCGGCGCCGGTGGCGGTGTCGCCGACGATGGCCGCGATGCGGTGGATCGAGACGGGCAGGCCATGGCCGCGGGCGGCGGCGGCCATGGCGTCGGCCACCCATTTGCTGAGGTCGTAGCCGCTGGTGAGGCCGCTCGGGTCGGTGGGAGTGTCGGCCTCGGTGACGACGCGGCCGTCGTACGCGTCACCGAGGAAGACCCCGAGGGTGGAGATCAGGTGCAGCGGGGCGCCGCTGTCGCCGGCCAGGCGCAGGATCGCGGCGGTGGCGTCGACGTGGGCGGGTTTGAGGGTGTTGTAGGGCGCGGCGAAGTGCGGCACGGCGGCATTGTGGTAGATCGCGTCCACGGTCGTGAGGGTGTCGTGATCCTCTGTGGACAGACCGAGGCCGGGTACGGACAGGTCGCCGGGGACCGGGATCACGCGGTCGGTGACCGGCAGCCGATCGATCGAGCCCTGGCGGACGAGGCAGTGGATCCGGGCGTCGGTCCGGGCCAGGAGCTGGTCGAGGAGGTGGCGGCCGAGGAAGCCGGTGGCGCCGGTGAGCAGGATCCGGCGCGGTGTGCCGGCCGAGGGGACGCCGGGTGGGTGGACGGTACGGAGACGGATGTCGGGTGAGTGGACGGTGCGGAGACGGATCTCGGGCGGGGGGACAGCGTCGGCGCGCAACCGGTCGACCGTGGGCAGGTCCGCCGAGGCACCGTCATCGATGGCTGCCGCGAACGCCGCCACGGTGGGGGCGGTGAACAGGGTGCGCATCGGCACCGTGACGCCGAGGCGGTCGCGGACGGCGGCGAGGACATGGGCGGCGATGAGCGAGTGCCCGCCGATGGCGAAGAAGTCCGCGGTGCGGCCCACGTCGGACTGGTCGAGAACGGTGGCCCAGATGGCGGCGACGGCTCGCTCGGTGGCGGTCCGGGGCGGATCCGCCGGGACTGAAGGGTTGGTGGGGCTGGTGGGGCTGGCGGGGGGTTCGGGGAGGGCGGTGTTGTCGACCTTGCCGGTGCTTGTGGTGGGAAGGGCGTCGAGGACGACCACGGTGTCCGGCACGAGATACGCGGGCAGGCGGTCGGCGCAGAAGGCGCGCAGACCGGGAACGTCCGGGACGGCGACCCGCGGGTCGGGGGCGGTCGGATCGGGTGCGTTCCGGGCAGGTGTGGTCGAGGCCGGGGCGCCGACGTAGCCGATGAGGCGGTCGCCCCTGGCCACCACCACGGCCTCCGTGACGGCCGGGTGCGCGGCGAGCACGGCCGCCACCTCCCCCGGCTCCACCCGGTTGCCGCGGATCTTGACCTGGTCGTCGGCCCGGCCGACGAACTCCAGCGTGCCGTGCGGGTTCAGCCGCGCGAGGTCGCCGGTCCGGTACATGCGGGCGCCGGGGCGGTCGCCGTACGGGTCGGCGAAGAACGCCGCGGCGGTCGCGGCCGGGTTTCCCCGGTACCCCCGGGCGGGCGCCGTCCCTCCGATGTAGATCTCACCGACCACGCCGACGGGCACCCGGCGCAGAGCCCGGTCGAGGAGGTGGACGCGGACGTTCGGCAGCGGGCGGCCGATCGGCAGCCGGGTGGGGTGCTCGTGGCCGTCGGCGGTGCGATGACTGGTCGCACAGACGGTGGCTTCCGTCGGGCCGTAGTGGTTGTGGAGGGGAATGCCGTGCTTCGCCCACGCGCGGACGGTCGCCGCCGGGACGATGTCGCCGCCGACCATCATGATCTCCAACGGGAGGCGTTCCCCATCGAGATCGGCCACCCAGCGCTGCCAGAGGGGAGCCGCCGTGTCCACCGCGGTCAGTCGGTGCTCGACGCAGAGCTTGAGGAGGTCGGGTCCGGTGAGGCCGCCCGGGTCGGGGTGGATGACCAGGGTGGCCCCGGCCGCGAGGACCGGGAAGATGTCGCCGAACGCGGCGTCGAAGTGCGGGGGCGGGACCATGAGGAGGCGGTGCGCGGCGGTGAGGCCGTGTTCGGCGATGAACGCGGTGGTGAGGTTGAGGAGAGTGTCGTGCTGTACTTCGACGCCCTTGGGTTCGCCGGTGGAGCCGGAGGTGTGGACGACGTAGGCGAGCTGGGACGGGTGGATGGGCGTGGGTTCGTGGTGGCCGGTGGCGGGGAGGGCGTCGCGGGTCAGGACGGTCTTCGCACCGCTGGCGGTGATCAGGGCGTGTTGGCGGGAGGGCGGCTGGGCGGGGTCGATGGGGACGAAACATCCGCCCGCCTTGAGCACGCCGAGGATCGCGATGATCGCGTCGGCGCTGGACGGGATGGTGATCGCGACCGGGTCCTCGCTCCGGATGCCGGCCTCGCGCAGGTGGCGGGCGACGGCTGAGGATCTGCGGTCCAGGTCCCGGTAGGTGAGGGGAGCGGCGGCGAGGTCGAGGACGGCGGTGGCGTCAGGGGTCCGGGCGGTGTGGGCCGCGATCAGGTCCACCACGGTCGTGGCGGCCGGTCGGGTGTGGACGGCCAGGCCGGTGGACGGCGTGTCCGGTCCGCCGGGGGAGGCCGGCTCGGACCGGGTGTCGAGGGCGGTGTGGACGGCGCTGTCGGCCGGGGACAACAGGTCCAGGTGGGACAGCGGAAGACCGGGGTCGCGGGCCACGGCCTCCATGACCGCCAGCACCTGGTCGGCGATCCTGGTGATCGTGTCCGCCTCGTACCGGTCGGTGCGGTAGTCGATGAGGGCGGGCCAGTCGCCCTCGCGTTCCCTGATGTGGAGGGTGAGGTCGAAACGGCTGGTGGCGCGGTCGATCGGCAGCGGGGTGGCGGTCAGGCCGGTGAAGGTGACGGGGGCCGTCTCGCGGTTGAGGACCAGCATCGTCCGGAACAGCGGGTGGTCCTCCCGTGAGGCCCGTGAGGTGGGGACCGTGGTGAGGATGTCGGCCAGGGAGATGTCGGCGTGGTCCATCGCGTCGGCCACCACCCCGCCGGCGTCGGCGAGCAGGTCGCGGGGGGTGGCTCGACGGTCTGTGCGGAGCCGGAGCGGGAGGGTCGTGACGAACATGCCGATCACGTCGTCCCACCCGGGCGGGCGGGTGCCGACCGGGGCGCCGACGACGAGGTCGTCACCACCGTCCCGGGTGGAGGAGACGATGGCGAAGACGGCGAGGAGACCGGCGAAGGTGGTGGCCCGCTCGCCCCGGCACCAGGTGGCGAAGCGGCGGGCGAGCCCGGCCGGGACGGTGAACCGGTGGGTGGCACCGGGGACAGCGCCCGCGCGGCGGGGGTGAGCCGGGCCCGGGCCGGATTCCGGGTGCGGCGATCCGCCCGGCGTGGGGGCCCAGGCCGTGCCGTACGGGTGGTCCGGCGAGGGTCCGGAGGCAGGCGGGGCGTCGCGGAGTGTCTCAGCCCAGAATTCGGTGGTCCGTTGCCGTGGACCCACGGCTGCCGGCGCGGGGACCGGTAGTCCCGGTGCGCCGGTCCCCGTGCCGAGCGCGGCCCTCGGCCCCTCGACATCCGTGGCCCTCGGCCGCTCGACATCCGTGGCACCGGACAGGGGCGAGGAGACCGGATCCACGGTGGTCAGGGTCGTCAGCAGGATCGCCAGCGATATGTCGTCGCAGATGATGTGGTGAGCGGTGATCGTCAGGAGATGGGTCGTGGGGGCGGTTCTGATCAGATGGGCTCGCACCAACGGGCGCCGGGTCAGGTCGAAGGGGTGGTCGGCGTCCCGGGCGGCCAGGCGTTCGGCCTCGGGCCACGGGTCCGCGTGAGCGCTCAGGTCGGTGGTGCGCCAGGCCCTCGCCGACAACTCGTCCGTGTAAGGCGCCGCGCTCAGCCGCGGGGTGTCGTCATGGACGACGATCGCCGATCGCAGGACGGGATGGGTGGCCAGGGTGTGGGCGAACCTGGCGCGCAGGTCCGCCTCGTCGAGCGCACCCTCCAGCCGGAACGCGGCGTGCACGACGTAGGCGCCGTTGTCCTGGCCCGCCTGGTGGATGATCCACAGTCCGTGCTGCGGGCCGGACAGCCGTCCTGGTGGAGCGGGCACCGCCACCGGCATTTCCGGGTTGTCCGGGTTGTCCGGGACCTCTGGGGTCTCTCGGACCTCCGGGACCTCCGGGACCTCCGGCATCTCCGGGACCTCCGGGACCTCCAGGTTCTCCGGGACCTCTGGGACCTCTCGGACCTCCGGGACCTCCGGAGTATCGGGATCGCCCTGGCCCGCATCGATCGCGGCGGCCAGGGCGGCGACGGTGGGGTTGGCGAACAGGGTTCGGATCGTCACTTCCACGCCGACCGACGCCCGGATCATGGCGACGGCCTTCGCTGCCGCCAGGGAATGGCCGCCGGACAGGAAGAAATCGTCGTCGCGGTTCACCGGGCGGGCCAGCAGGCGCGCGAAGATCTCCGCGAGCGTGGTCTCCAGACCCGGGTGCGGATCAGGGGCGGCGACATCCTCCGCCGGTGGGGGCAGAGCGCGTACGTTCAGCTTTCCGGAGCTGGTCAACGGGAAGGCGTCCACGGACACCATCGCCGACGGCACCAGGTAGGCGGGAAGAACACGGCTCAGCCGCTCCCGCACCCTCGGCCAGCGGGGCCGCCCGGCGGCCGGGATCACATAGGCCACCAGGCGGTCACCGTCACCGGCCACGCGGGCGTCGGCGATCTCCGGGTCCGCCCGCAGCGCCGCCTCCACCTCGGCCGGTTCCACCCGGTGACCACGCACCTTGAGCTGCGCGTCCACCCGCCCGACGAACTCCACGACACCGCCCGGCCGGCGCCGCGCCAGGTCGCCCGTCGCGTACATGCGCGCGCCGGGGACCGGCGAGAACGGGTCGGCGACGAAACTCGTCGCCGACCGGCC
>NZ_JBSGUP010000167.1:0-13403 GCF_053607985.1 Streptomyces sp. NPDC055078 | reverse complement strand
GCCCCCGGACCCCCAGTCCTCAATCGCCGGACGGGCTGGAATTGCGGGACGGCACAGCGTCAGCCCAGGCCCGGGATTGTGGCGACCAGGAGGTCGATGAGTTTGATGCCGATGAAGGGGAGGACGAGCCCGCCGAGGCCGTAGACGGCGAGATTGCGCCGAAGGAGATCCTGGGCGGAGGCGGGGGTGTAGCGCACTCCGCGGAGGGCGAGGGGGATCAGGGCGACGATGATCAGGGCGTTGAAGATGATGGCGGAGGCGATGGCGGACATCGGGCTGTGCAGGCCCATGATGTTGAGTGCCTCCAGGCCGGGATACGCGCCGGTGAACATGGCGGGGATGATCGCGAAGTACTTGGCGACGTCGTTGGTGATCGAGAAGGTGGTCAGGGCGCCCCGGGTGATGAGGAGCTGTTTGCCGATCTCGACGATCTCGATGAGTTTGGTCGGGTTGGAGTCGAGGTCGACCATGTTCCCGGCCTCTTTGGCGGCGGAGGTGCCGGTGTTCATGGCGACGCCGACGTCGGCCTGGGCGAGCGCGGGGGCGTCGTTGGTGCCGTCGCCGGTCATCGCGACCAGCTTCCCGCCCGCCTGCTCCCGTTTGATGAGGTCGAGTTTGTCCTCGGGCGTGGCCTCGGCGAGGTAGTCGTCGACACCCGCCTCACGGGCGATCGCCTTCGCGGTGAGCGGGTTGTCCCCGGTGATCATCACCGTACGGATGCCCATCTGCCGCAGCTCGGCGAAGCGTTCGCGGATGCCCTCCTTGACGACGTCCTTGAGATGGATGATGCCCAGCGCCCGGGGCCCGTCCCAGTCGTGCACGGCGACCAGCAGGGGCGTACCGCCGCCCGCCGCGATCGCGTCGGACCAGGTGCGGGCCTCGCCGGGGACCTGGCCGCCGCGCAGTTCGACCCAGGCGATGACCTGTGCCGCCGCGCCCTTGCGGATACGGCAGGCCGCGCCGCTGTCCCAGCGCAGATCGATGCCGCTCATCCGGGTCCGGGCGCTGAACTCAACGAACTCCGCGTGTGCCAGCTCCCCTTCGGCGGGGGCGCGCAGTCCGTACTTCTCCTTCGCGAGGACGACCACGGACCGTCCCTCCGGGGTCTCGTCGGCGAGTGAGGAGAGCTGGGCCGCGTCGGCGAGGATCAGCTCGTCGACGCCGGGCAGCGGGACGAGGCCCGCGGCGGCGCGGTTCCCGAAGGTGATGGTGCCGGTCTTGTCGAGCAGCAGGGTGTTCACATCGCCCGCCGCCTCCACGGCCCGCCCGGACATCGCGAGCACATTGCGCTGGACGAGCCGGTCCATGCCCGCGACGCCGATCGCGGAGAGGAGCGCGCCGATCGTCGTGGGGATGAGGGTGACCAGCAGGGCCACCAGGACCGTCGTGGACTGGGCGGCCCCCGCGAAGTCGGCCATGGGCTGAAGGGCGACGACGACCAGGACGAACACGATGGTCAGTGAGGCGAGCAGGATGTTGAGCGCGATCTCATTGGGGGTCTTCTGCCGGGACGCGCCCTCGACCAGCGCGATCATCCGGTCCAGGAAGGAGTGTCCGGCCCGGGAGGTGACCCGTACGACGATCCGGTCGGACAGCACCGTCGTACCGCCGGTCACTCCGGACCGGTCCCCGCCCGACTCGCGGATGACGGGCGCCGATTCACCGGTGACGGCGGACTCGTCCACCGCCGCGACACCGTCGACCACCTCACCGTCGGACGGGACCACCTCACCCGCGCCGACGAGGACGAAGTCGAACAGCCGCAGCTCCGTCGCGGGTACGGACTCCGTCCGGGCGAAGTCGAGGTTCACGCCGTACCGCCAGTGGTGCAGCCGCCGTGCGACCGTGTCCGTACGCGCCCGGCGCAGTGAATCGGCCTGTGCCCTGCCCCGGCCCTCGGCCACCGCCTCCGCCAGATTCGCGAACACCACCGTCAGCCAGAGCCAGCCGCTGATCACCCAGGTGAAGACCGAGGGGTTGAGCAGCGCCGAGAGCGTCGTCAGCGCGGAGCCGACGGCGACCACGAAGAGAACGGGGTTACGGGCCAGGGCTCTCGGGTGCAGTTTGCGCAGGGCCTCGGGGAACGAGGTCAGCAGCTGTACGGGCTCGAAGAGCCCGCCGTGCACCGTACGCCGCCGGGCCGGCCGGCCGCCGGAGGCAGGGGCCGGGGGCCTGGTGCTCGTGGGCGCGTGTCCGGGCGCGGCGGGATGCATGGTGGGAGCCCTTCCGATGACGTCGGCGGACCGGCGTACGCGGTCGCTCGTCCACCGGAGCCCGGAGATCGGGCCGGGCACTGCGGCCCGGGCGGTCATGCCACTGACGTCCGTGATCTCCGGGGTCTCCGGCGTCCGGCCAGGAATCTAACCCTCCCGGAGGCCCCCGGCGGCCGGAGCCGGGACGAACTTGTACGTCCTTAACGGGGTCGGTCACCTGCGCGGGGTGCGCGAGGCGGCCGGAACCGGCGGAGCGGGCGGCCCCGAGTGGCATCGGCGGTCAGGTGCCGGGCGGGCGGCTACGCGTCGCCGGGCGCGCTCGACAGGCCGAGATGACGGCTGAGCGCGCTCCGGATCGGCGGCAGGATGGGCAGCCGGGCCAGCTCGGCGAACGGGATCCAGGCGGAGGCGTCGACGCCCCCGTGCCCGATGTGCGTCAGCTCGCCACCGGTCGCCTCGACTTCGTAGAGGGCGAACACGGCGTGGAAGTCGATCCCGATGCTGAGCAGGCGCTGCTCGGCATCGACGTCCAGCAGGCGACCGACGTTGACGCTGTAGCCGGTCTCCTCCTTGAACTCGCGGACCACGGTGTCCCGTGGGTGCTCACCGTGTTCGATCTTGCCGCCCGGCAGCATCCAGCGCCCGTGGTCGTCCCGGGAGGACGGACCGATGCGCACCATGAGCACCGCGTCAGGTCGCCGCAGGATCCCGTACGAAGCGAAACGCTGGAGCGGCTCGTACGCACGCGTCATGCCGTTCGGTCCTCCGTCATCCCTGCCGCCGGGCTCGTCCCGGACCCGCCGCCGGGCTCGTCCCGGAGGTCAAACCCAGTGCCGCCGCTCCTTGTCCATGGTGAACCGCCAGAGCGCCAGCGCCGTGAACACTACCGCGAAGGCGAGCAGCGCACCCGCGTCTCCCAGGACGCCCGACACCCCCGCGCCGTCCAGGACCACCCGCCGGAATCCGCCGACCGCCCAGTACACGGGGGTGAATCTGGCGATCCAGCCGATCCAGTCGGCCATCAGCTCGGTCGGCACCAGGGCGCCGCCGAAGACCGTCCAGCTCAGCGTGACCATCCGCTCGACGGCGAACGACTGGCGCCGGGACCCGGAGACCGCACACAGGGCGAGCGCGAAGGCGACCACACAGAGGGCCAGCGCGACGATGACCGTGAGCAGCGCGAGGAGGGAGCCGGCCACCCGCAGGCCGATGACCGACCAGCCCAGCGCGAACAGGAACACACACTGCGCCACCACCAGGGCTCCACACAGCGCGGCCTTGCCGACGGCCAGCTCCCAGGTGCGCAGCGGCGAAAGACGCAGCCGCTGCCAGGTGTGCAGACCGTGTTCGCGGTAGTAGGACTCCGTGACCAGACCCGTCATGAAGAACGAGAACATGCCGGCCATGCCGGGGACCGCCAACTGGGCTCCGTCGGCCTGGTGGTAGCCGAGCCGGGAGAGCGCGCCGACGTACAGCGGCTCGATGAAGAGCATCAGCAGACAGGGCGTCAGCAACACCGTCACCAGCGGCGCCGGCTCCCGGCGGAGCCAGGTCGCGTCATGCCGCAGCAGGGTCAGTACCCGGGTCATCGGACACCTCCCTCGACAGGATGTTGAAGTAGGCCCGCTCCAGATCCGCCTGGGCGATCTCCACGCTCCGCAGCCGCTCGCGGTGAGAGGCGACCGCCTCCAGCGCCGTGACGATGTCGACCGAGGGCCGCTGGGTCGGGAGGAAGAGGGTGTCGGCCGCCGCCCGTGCGCCGGGCCAGCGGATGTCCGGTGCCCCGCCTTCGAAGCGCAGGGCCAGTTCGCTGCCGGTGTGCCGGACGATCAGCTCCTTCACCGTGCCGTCCGCGACGATCCGCCCGCCGGCGAGCACCACCACCCGGGCCCCCAGCTCCTCGACCTCGGCCAGATAGTGCGTTGTGTAGACGACCAGCGCCCCACGCCGCGCCAACGTCCGTACGATCTCCAGCAGTTGGAGCCGGGTCCCCGGGTCGGCGCCCGCGGTCGGTTCGTCCAGCAGTACGACATCGGGCCGGTGCACCAGCGCACAGCCCGCGTGCAGCCGGCGCTGCTGGCCCCCGGAGAGCAGCGCGGCGCGCTGGCCGCGCCGGCCGGTCAGCTCCAGCGCCTCGATGAGCTGGTCGACGGACTCGGTCAGCTCCCGGCCGCGCAGTCCGCCGAGCGAGCCGAAGAAGCGCAGATTCTCCTCCACGGTGTGCACCGGATAGACCGCGACCTCCTGCGCGGCGAGGCCCAGCCGGCCGCGGAGCGCCCGCTGGCCCCGGACCGCGTCGGTGCCGAGCACCCGTACGGAACCCCTGTCGGGGCGGAGCAGTCCGGCGATGATGGACATCAGGGTGGTCTTCCCCGCTCCGTTGGGGCCGAGGACGGCCAGCACCGCGCCCCGGCCCGCGTCGAGCGTCAGCCCGCGCAGCACCTGCCGCTCACCGAAGGTCTTCCACAGCGCTTCGATCTCAAGACCGGGCCTCACTGGTCCGCGCGCCGCCCGAGCGACACCAGCATGTCCGAGGAGTTGCGTTCGATGGCCCGTACCGCGACCGGCTCCAGCATCGGCCGGAGCATCGGGATGCCGATCTCGAAGTCCACTTCGAGGGTGGCCTCGGTGATCTCCCCGGTCACCTCCGTCACCTGCCAGAACCCGGCGAACCGCGCCAGGTCGCCCGCCACCTGCTCATAGGTCAGCCGCCAGGTCGACGGATCCCGTACCTCCCGCTCGCTCCACTTGAGCACGGACCCCTTGAGCAGTACCTCCCACTCGGTCACCGCCTCGGTGACGCCGTCGGGGCGGACCTCCTCGGAGAGCACCCGGGTCTTGATGACCGAGTCCATGAAGGTGGGGTAGGACTCGATGTCACAGATCCTCTTCCACACGCTGTCGGCCGGAGCGATCAGTCTTTCGCTCACCGTTACGATCGGCACTTTGACGTCTCCCTGTCTCGGGCCAGTCCCTACCGGGCTGCATCAAGCCGGTTCCCGCCGCGCTGCCTCGGCCCGGGTCCTGCGCCGGGCCGGTTCATGCCCCAGCCGGTCTTCGGTCTCAGGCCAGTTCCCGCTGAGTCCGCCGGGCGGCGGCGTTCAGCCCCTCCGCCACGCACACCAGCTCCCGCTCCGTGATGAAGGCCGATGGCGTGAAACGCAGCACCGACGGCGTCGTCAGACACGGTGTGAGCAGCAGGCCCTCCGCCAGGGCGGCCCGCAGCATCTCGCCGGCCACGTCCGGCCGGGTGCTGTGTAGCCCGAGCAGCGCGCCCCGGCCGGTGACCTCGGCGAACAGCCGGGGCCAGGTCCGGACGAGATCGTTGAGGATGCCCGCGAGCCGCCCGCCCGCGTGCCGGGCGAGAGCGGGCACATCCTCGGCGGCGATGACCTTCAGGGTCGCCGTGAGCGCGGCGGCGGCCAGCGGGTTGCCCCCGAAGGTGGAGGTGTGCAGCAGCGGGTCCCGGTCGTACGGCCGGAACGCGTCGCCGGTGGCGATCAGCGCCGAGACCGGGATCACCCCGCCGCCCAGTGCCTTCCCGGACAGCAGGACGTCCGGCACGACGCCGAGGTCGTCATGGGCCCAGAAGGAGCCGCACCGGCCCAGGCCGCACTGGATCTCGTCGAACACCAGCAGGGCGCCGGTCTCGTCGCACGCCTCGCGCAGGGCCCCGGCGTACGCGGGTGTCAGCGGGTGGACCCCGCCCTCGCCCTGTACCGGCTCCGCGAAGACCGCGGCGGGCCGGTGGCGGCGGATCAGCTCGGCGGCCGCGCCGGCGTCGTCGCGCCCCAGCCGGATCACCCCGGGCAGCAGCGGGCCGAGGCCGTCGCGGAACAGGGGGGCGTCGGTCAGGCTCAGGGCGCCCGCGGTCTTGCCGTGGAACGAACCCGTCAGATGCGCCAGCGGGACGCGTCCGGTGCGGGCCCGGGCGAGTTTGATGGCCGCCTCGACCGCCTCGGCGCCCGAGTTGAGCAGCATCACCTTGTCGAGACCGGCGGGGGCGAGCGCCGCCAGGTCGGCCGCGGCCATGGCGCCCGGCCCGTTGGGCAGCGTCCTGGTCGACCCCGGCAGCCGGGCGAGCTGGTCCGCCACGGCCTGGACCACCTGGGGATGGCGGTGACCGAGCAGGAAGACGGCGAACGAACCGAGGTCGAGATAGCGGGTACCGGAACCGGCCGTCACCCAGGACCCGGTACCGGACACTTCCGGCTGGGTCGCTCCCATCAGCCGGAACAGCAGCGCGCGCCCGGACGACTGGTGGTCGCGTACGAGGTCGAGCACATCCATCAGGAGGCTCCTTCGGTGGGCAGCTCCGCCAGTTCGAAGCTCCACGGCAGCCCGAGCGCCCAGCGCCCGAGCAACTGCCGGGTGGCGAACCGGGTCGGCGGGTGGTACCGGGCCGCCTGGACGTCCCGGATCAGCCGCGAGGCGGCGCCGGTCGCGGAGTACGACGCGACGCCGACGAGTTCCGCGGCGAGTTCCACCGCTTGTACGGCGGTCCGCGCGGCCTGGTCCTTGAGGGCCAGCGCGGCGGGCAGCAGGCCGCGCGGGTCCACATCGCGTTCGTCCAGCCTGCGGGCCAGTCCGGCGGTCGCGGCCTCCAGCGGCAGTACGGCGGACAGGATCTCGCCGAGGGCGGACTGGAACGAGGGCAGGTGCGCCCGCGCCGCGCCCAGGTGGTTGACGCGCGACCGGGCGAGCGCGGCGCGGGCCTGGTCGACGGCGGCCGAGACCACCCCGAGGTAGCAGGCGGTGGCGGTGGTGCAGAACCAGCCGAGACCGGCGGCGAAGACCTCGTCCCCGAGCGAGCCGGGCTCGCTGCGGTGGAAGATCATGTCATCGGGGATCCGGCAGTCGGTGAACCGTACGGAGTCGGACTCGGATGCCCGCATGCCCAGGGTGTTCCAGGTGCGTTCGACGCTGACCCCGGGACTGCCGTTCACCACCAGTGCCACCAGCAGGCTCTCCGGCCCGCCGGCCTCGTCGATCATCTGGAGGCAGAGCAGATCACTGCGCTCGGCCAGTGAGCACGGTGTCTTGACCCCGTTGACGACCCAGACGTCACCGTCCCGGCGGGCGGTGGTGCGGGACCGGGTCAGGCTGCCGTTGAGGCCGGGCTCCGCGAAGGCGGAGGCGACGATGCGGTGCTGGCTGGCGATGGCTTCGAGCAGCAGCCATGACTCGTCGCGCGCCCGCGTCCAGTGCTCGACCACCACCCCCACCGAGAACAGATGCATATTGACCGCGATCGCCAGTGCCGGGTCGGCGGCGCCGAGCCGCCGCTGGAGCGCGCAGCACTCGGCGAGCGACGCCCCGAAACCCTCGAAGTCCCTGGGCACGGGGGCGCCGAAGTAGCCGCTCTTCCGCAGCAGTTCGACACTCCGGTCGGCCAGCCGCCCGGACAGGTCGTTCCCGTCGGCGAGCGCGGCCAGTTCCGCGGTGACCTCGTCGGACAGCAGATGTCCGGTGTCCGGCCAGAGGGCGTCGACGCCGCGCCGGTAGCCGTAGGCGTCGTTCACGCGGCCTCCTCGCCCGTCCACGGCCGGGGCGAACCCTTCGCCAGTCTCGGATGCCGGTCGGCCCAGGCCGTGATCGCGGTCCCGATGGCGTCGGCCGGACGGTGGACCGGCCGGTTCACCGCGATCGGCTCGGCCACCGACATATAGGGGATGAACTCGCCGAGCAGCTCGATCTGGCGGAGCTGTCGATCCGTCAGATGCGGTCGGGCGAACGGCAGATAGAACCGGTGCCACTGCTCGGGCGGGACGACACCGGGCGGCTCCAGCGGCCCGTGCCCGGTGGCCGCCCGCCATCGGTTCAGCGCCAGATAGACGACGTCGATCATGTCCCGGAACGTCAGCGCCCGGTCGCCCGCGCCCAGTATCACCGGACGGTCCCGGGGGCCGGCCGCCGATATCTCCAGCACACAGGCGGCGATGTCGCAGGTCGACACGATCTCGACCGGGGCGGCCGGCTCGCCGACGAAGACGGGGAGCAGACCGGTCACACAGGACCGCACCACCGAGTACAGACCGCTGTAGCGGCTCACCGCCCCGTCGGCGCGGCGCCCGACCACCAGCGGCGGGCGTATGACGCTCGCCCCGTACCGGCGGGTCGCCTCCCGCTCCGCCTCGGCCTTGGACCACTCGTAGGTGTTGCGGTAATCGGCGGGGTCGGGGGACTGTGTGGTGCCCCGCAGACCGGTCGCGTACGCCGTGGAGATATGGACGACCCGGGTGGAGTCCCCGACGAGCGGCTCCAGCGCGGCCACCGGCGCGACATTCGCGCGCTTCGCCTCCCGGGCCGGCAGATTCCAGCGCGTCCTGGCCGCCGCGTGCACGATCACGTCCCAGGGACCGGCCAGCCGCTCGGGGGCCGGTTCCGCGCCCATCCGCCAGGCGACGGCGTCCGGGCCGCCCCTGGCCGAACTGCCGGTGACGCTCCAGCCGGCGGCCCGGGCACGCTCCGCGATCTCCACGCCCACCACCCCCGTGGCACCGGTGACCAGCATCGTTCCTGATCTGTTCACAGCGGCTTGGTCCATTCGGTAGGCAGCAGCGGGGCGACGCCGAGCCGGTCGGCCAGCTCATGCCAGCCACGGACGAGGCGCAGTGCGCCGAACATCCCGTCCGGTGACCGGAGTTGGGGGAGCGGCTCGGCCAGACCGAGGGTGGCCTCGATCCCGCCGACCCAGGCGTGCAACCGGTCCAGCCAGTCGCCCGGGAGGTCGCGGCCGGGGTCGTCGGCGGACCCGGAGGCGGCGGAACCCGGGGCGCCGGAACCCGGGTCACCGGTACCGGGGACAGCGGTACCGGGGACAGCGCGACCGGCCGCGGCGGCGAACTCGCGGGCCTCGCGGATCAGCCGGTGGCCGGATTCCCAGTCCTCCGCCGGTGCGTGCGTATGGGGGTCGATCGCCCCGCCGTCCTCGGCGACATACGGCTCGGCCCCGAAGGCGAGCCCCCGGGCCTGGCAGCAGATCAGCACCAGATAGCGCGTCTGGGCGAGGACCAGATGCCACTGGCCCGCCCGCACCCCGCCCTCGATGTCCTCCAGCGCCGACTGGGCGCCCACCATCATCATCAGCGCGCCGTGGGCGACCCGGGTCACTTCCCCGGGCAGGCTGGTGTTCGTCCGGATCGTCATACGGGGCACTCCACTCCCAGCCACAGCACATCCTCGGTGAAGAGCGCCGTCAGGTCCGGATGCCATGGCTCGTCCAGTGCACAGCTCCAGGAGGTCGCGGTGTCGACGGGACCGCCGGAGGGCACCGAGACCGTACGCAGACCCCAGCGCGACACCAGCCGGCTCTCCCCGAAGGTGTGCTGGTCCGTGCCGCGCGCATGGCTGAGCCGGACCCGCCAGCCGGAGCTGTCCACGCCCCGCAGCCGGTCGTCGAGCAGTTCGCCGACCTGTGCCAGATAGGCGGGCACCTCGTCGGGGCTGCCCGGCGGGCACATCGCGAGTTCGAACGCCGCCAGCCCCTCGCGGTCGCCCAGCCTGCGCAGCTTCTCGCCCAGCCACTTCGGCTTGAAGTACGGCTCACCGCGCTCGACCGCCTGCCGCTCCAGGGCCGCGACCAGCGCTTCCCCCGCCCGCAGCGCCGCCACGACCGGCTTGCGGGCGGTGAACTCCCGGGCCGCGACGCGCTTGCGGAACGCCTCGGCCGTGTACCAGGAGCTGATCCAGCCGGTCAGCTCGGTATCGAGCCGCCGCTGCCACAGGGACCACTCGGGCGTGCCCCTCAGTGGCAGACCGAGGCCGAAGCGGCTGAGGCTGTCGATGACCTGACGCCTGGTGCCGATGTCGCCCGGGCCGATCCGGGGCGGCGGCCACCGGGTCGTCGTCAGCTCCTCGTAGCGCTCGGTCACCCGGGCCGCGCCGTGCAGGACAACATCGACCCTGGCTCCCTGTGGATACGCCATCAGCGGCAGGGAGCTGGCGACGTCGTCCGGTGCGATCACACAGACGTCCAGATCGCTGTTGGCGTTGCCGAATCCGGAGATCACCGAACCGGCCGCGACGATCAGCAGCGGTTCGCCGAACGAGTCGTCCACCTGCGCCAGAATGCTATCCCGGGTGACATTCCGCTCTGCTAGATACAGCCTGAAACGATCAACTCGCGTGACGGCCGCCGACGATCTGTTTCCGGCCGTGAAGGTGTCCACTTTTGATCCCCCGTGCATTCCAAAGATCGCGACGCGCTGTGGCGCCTCAGTGTCCATGTCGAATGCATGACCCGTCAATCACCATAGGTGAAGGATTACTTTCCGATTGGTATAGAGGAACAGCGCAGGCGCGACTTTCGGACAGAGGCCGTAACCGGTCGGACGTGTGGCGCGCAAGGGTTGACAGGCCGGTGTCGCGCTGGAAAGCATGCACTGAAGTCGTCAGTGGACGATGGTCGAACGGCAGTGCCGCGACCATGAACGCGTGTCCATCGCACGGTAGCTTTTCGGGCGGCCCAGGCCCGGCTCCGGTCGCGCTTCAGATCGCTTTCTGACGACTTCTCACAGGGGGAATGAGGGGGACCAGAGTGGAGCTTCAATCCAGCCTGCCCGGAATTGATCCGCAGGTGGCTTCGGATGCCCTTCCCGGCGAGGTCCTACTGGATTTAGTGGACCCGCAGGGCGTCAGTATCGGAATCTCGGAGAAGATCGCCGCGCATGAACCGCCGGGTCGACTCCACCGCGCGTTCTCGGTATTTCTGTTCAACGACAGCGGGCGCATGCTGCTCCAGCGCCGGGCGCTGTCGAAGTACCACTTTCCGGGCGTGTGGTCGAATGCCTGCTGCGGTCATCCCTTCCCGGGAGAGGCCCCGTTCCAGGCGGCCGTCCGGCGGGTCGGGCAGGAGCTGGGCGCCGCCCCCGCGCTCCTCATGGAGGCCGGCACCGTGACCTACCGCCACCCCGACCCCCGGTCGGGGCTGGTCGAGCACGAGTACAACCACCTCTTCGTCGGTCTGCTCAGGGCCGAACCCCGGCCGGACCCGGCGGAGATCGCCGAGCTGGCCCTGGTCGGCCCCGACGAACTGCGCGACCGGCGGGCGGCCGACGACTTCTCGGGCTGGTTCCCGGACGTTCTGGCGGCCGCCCTGCCGGCGGTGCGCCGGCTGGACACCGCCATCACCTGGTGACCAACAGTCAGTTTCATGATCCCGGACACCGTCCGAGAGGAGCCGGAATGCCGACAGGTGTGGCCGATCCGCACTGGCTCAGCACCGAGGTGGACATCGACTGGGCCGATCTCAGGTCCGCCCACGCGCAATGCCGTTCCGTGCTCGGCCGGCTGGTCGCCGACCGGCCCCTGCTGACCTCGCTGGTCCAGCGGCTCGCCGACGACAGGAAGCTGCTCGCCGACGCCGACCACCACCCGGTGATGGACCGGCTGACCCTCTGGAACGACCCCGGGCGCGGTATCTACCTGCGGCTCCATATCTCGCCCGGGACCAATGAACTCATCCCGCACGACCACAAGTACTCGTTCACCACCTATATCGTGCGCGGCTCCTATACCCATGTGTGGCGCCGGCGCGAAGGCAGCTACGAAGGTGACTTCACCTCGGACCAGGTCCCGCTCGGACTGGTGACCAGCGAGCGGGTCGGATCCTGCTACACCCTCGGGTACTCGCTGATCCACCAGACGGTGATGGAGGCCGACACGGTGACGCTCTTCATGCGCGGTCCAAAACAACAGGCGCGGTCCTACGCCGCACTCGACATGCTCGACCGGCTCACCCCCGACCCGGCGGCCGGACCGCCCGCGCGGGACGAGCGGGATGTGCAGGCCGCGCGGGACGTGCAGGACGAGGGGGATGTGCAGGACGTACGGGACGTGCAGGCCGCGCGGGATGCGCAGGCCGTACGGGACGAACGGCGGCACACCGACGGCGAGCGCGGCCTGAGCTTCGACGAGTACCTCCGGCTACGGGACCGGCTGTCGGCCCTCGGCGTCCTGGAGCCGCTCGCCGCGCCCATCGACAGCAGTACCACTCATCCCGAGAGGCGCCCGTCTTGACCGACATCGACACCGTGACCCGTGAGATGCAGGACCGGATCACCGGCTACCAGCGGCATTTCTCCGAACTCTTCGGACGGTACTTCGAGACGCTCAACAAGGACTTCGACCGGCCCGGACTCAGCCGGTTCACCCCGCGCTGCCTCGATCTGCTGCGCGACCTCTCACTGCGCGGCGGCAAGCGCCAGCGCGTGGCCTTCATGTACGAGGCGGCCCGGCTGGTCACCGACGAACCGGTTCCGGGGCTGGACGAGGCGGCGCTGAGCATCGAGCTGCTGCAGACCCATCTGCTGGTGCACGACGACATCATCGACGACGCCCCCACCCGCCGCGGCGGGCCCTCCACGTACTACGCCTACCGCGCGGAGTTCCCCGAGCAGCCACAGACCGCGCTGGGTCTGGCACTGCTGGCGGGAGACCTGGCGGCCTTCCTCTCGCTGCGGGTCCTGCTCGAAGCAGACCTGCCGGTGACGCTGCGGCACGCCCTGGTCGACGTACAGACGCGCGCGGCGGCGGCCACCTTCGTCGGGCAGATCTTCGACCTGGAACGCGACGCCCCCGGCATTCCGAGCGAGGAGACGCTCAACTCCGTATCCGACTACAAGGCGGCACGGTCCTCCGCCCTGGCCCCGGTCCAGCTCGGCCTGCTGGTGGCGGGCGAGTCCCCGGACCGGTACCGGGAGACCCTCGGCCAGTACGCGCTGATGTTCGGTATCTCCGGCCAGATGTGCGACGACTATCTCAGCCTCTTCGGCGACGAGTCGGTCACCGGCAAGCCCAACACCGCCGACATCCGCGACGGCCGGCGCACCTATGCCGTACGCGCCCTGCTGGCCGCCGCATCGGAGCCGGAGCGGGCGGTGGTCGAGTCCGTCCTCGGCGACCCCGACTGCACACAGGAGGACGTCGACCGGCTCCGGGAGATCGCGTCGCGCCACGGCGTCGACCGCCAACTGCGTTCGGACATGCACCGGTACGCGGAGCTGGCCTGCAAGGAGGCGGCCGGCTGGCGGTCCCGCTGGCGGGAGGAGGCGGTGACGTTCTTCGAGCGCGTCCCCGTCTGGGGCGTGGAGCGGACGCTTTGACCGGGGCCGCCGATCCCGTGGCCGGCGGTTCCCGGCCCGTGGAGCCCGGCTCCGCCGATCCGCACCGCGCCGCAGACGGCGGTGC
>NZ_JBSGUP010000166.1:0-13408 GCF_053607985.1 Streptomyces sp. NPDC055078 | reverse complement strand
GCTCTGGGGGAGTTTGAGGAGCGGGGTGCGGGGCGGAGCCCCGCCGGACCGCCCGGGCCCGGGCAAGGGGCCGCGCACCCCGGGGCCCGGCGCCGAGGGGAGCCGGAAGGGGTCAGGCGACCCGGGGCCGGGTGGCGGCGCCGTGGCGGGAGGCGGCGCGGAGGCCGCGTACCGACACCAGGGCACCCGTGCAGACGATCCCCGCCGCCATCGACATCCCCAGCACCCCGTTCAGCGGCAGCATGATGCCGATCGCCCCGCCCACCACCCAGGACATCTGGAGCAGCGTCTCCGAGCGGGCGAAGGCCGACGTACGCACCTCCTCGGGCACATCGCGCTGGATCAGCGCGTCCAGGGACAGCTTCGCCAGTGCCTGGCACATGCCCGCCGTCCCGCCGAGCACCGCCACCATGCCCGCACCGAAGAACACCGCCGCCAGGATCGCGGCGGTGAGGACGGCGCCCAGGACGACGGCGATGATCATTTCCGGGCCCCGGGATCGCAGCCAGGCACCGATGGCCGTACCGAGGGCGTTGCCGAGGCCCGCGGCGACGCCCACTATGCCGAGGGACACGGCCGCGCTCTGCCCGGCGAGCGGATGCTCCCGCAGCAGAAACGCCAGGAAGAAGATGAGGAACCCGGAGAGCATCCGGAAGGCCGCGTTCGCCTGGAGGCCGTGGAGGACGGACGGGCCGACCGTGCGCAGGCTGGGCTTCTTCTCCCCGAGCGGGAGGATGTGCGCCTTGCGCTCGCCCTTCGCGGAGTCGACCTTGTGCGGCAGCCGCAGCGCCCAGTACGTACCGAGCAGAAACAGCGCGCACGCCCCGTACAGCGTCCACTCCGGCCCCAGCCGGTGCAGACCCGCGCCGATCGGTGCGGCGATCCCGGTGGCGAGCAGACCGGCGAGGGTGACCCGGGAGTTCGCTTTCACCAGGGAGAACCGTGGTGGGAGCAGCCGTGGTACGACGGCGCTGCGGACCACCCCGTACGCCTTGGACGCGACCAGCACCCCCAGCGCCGCCGGATACAGCTCCAGGCCGCCCGTGGCCACCGCCCCCGACATGCCGATCGCCAGCACCGCCCGGGTGAGCATCGCGCCCGCCATCGCGGCGCGGCGGCCGTGCGGGATACGGTCGAGGAGCGGTCCGATGACGGGCGCCAGCAGGGCGAAGGGCGCGAGGGTGATCGCGAGGTAGAGGGTGACCCGGCCGCGTGCCTCGTCCGTGGGGACGGAGAAGAAGACCGTGGAGGCCAGGGCGACGGTGATCATGACGTCGCCCGCACCGTTCACCGCGTGCAGCTCGATCAGCCGGCCGAGGCCCGACTCGCCCGCGCCATGGGCGTGGGTCGCCTTGCGGATGCCGCGTGCCGTGCCGGTGAACGGGAGATGCAGGACGCGCCCGATCGTGCGGGTCGCTCTGCTGAGCGCCCCGGAGCCGTGGGACGAGCTGGTGGCTGCCACCTCGCCATAGTGCCCCAAGCCCCGGCCCGAGGAGGTGTGATGCGGGGTTGTTAGCTCCTTGTTGGAGCGCGCAGGTGGGCGACGGGCTGCGGAGGGGGTAGCGTGCGTAGCGCGCCACCGGCGATTGTTCCCGGCCGCGCGCCTCGTCGGCATCCCGCAGAATGGATGACGGTAGGTGTGCCCGGGACAGGTTGGTCTGGGCGCGGACGTCGATGCGGCCCCTTGGTCCGCTCCGCCTGCGGCCCGTACCTCATGCCTCATGGAATCGGCAGGCGCACCCGTGAGACGGCGTAGGAGAGAAGCGAGACCTGTGAGTGCTGCGACGACGCGAAGCCGTACCCCCGACCGTCTGTGCGCCGAGGCGGTAGACCTCGCCCGGGAGGCGGCCGAGGAGGCCGCGGCCCCGGGGGTGGTCGGCCCGCATGTGTCCCTCGTCTCGGAGGGTGACCGGGTCGTCACGCACTTCTTCGAGTGCGAGGAGCCCGGGTACCGGGGCTGGCGCTGGGCGGTGACCGTCGCGCGGGCGTCCCGGGCGAAGGTCGTGACCCTCGACGAGACCGTCCTGCTGCCCGGTCCCGACGCGCTGCTCGCCCCGGAGTGGGTGCCCTGGAGCGAACGGCTGCGGCCCGGGGACATGGGTCCGGGGGATCTGCTGCCGACCGAGGCCGAGGATCTGCGCCTGGAGCCCGGATTCACCGGCGAGGACGCGCCGCCGCCGAACTCGGTGATCGCCGGGACCTCCCACGACCTGGCCGAACGGGTCGAGGCGGAGGACGCCGAGCTGATCGACCGCCGGCCTGCGGACACGGTCCACAACACGCGCGGTGAGATCGCGGCGCTCGCGGAAGAGCTGGGGATGCGCCGGGTGCGGGTGCTCTCCCGGTACGGGCTGCATATCGCGGCCGACCGCTGGGAGGAGTCCTACGGCGCGAAGACCCCCATGGCACAGGCAGCGCCGGCGGCCTGTGTGACCTGCGGGTTCCTGGTGCCGGTCGGCGGGTCGCTGCGGCAGGCGTTCGGGGTGTGCGCGAATGAGTTCTCCCCGGCGGACGGACGGGTGGTGTCCCTGTCCTACGGGTGCGGCGGGCACTCGGAGGCCGCGGTGATGCCGAAGCCGCCGAAGCCCGCCGAGCCGGTGCTGGACTCGCTGGGCACCGACGAGTTCCCCCTCTGGCCCGCGAGGGACACGGGCTCGGTCCCCGACGCGGGGGCGCCGTCGCCCGACGAGGATCTGGGGCACTCGTAGCACCGAGCCGCCCGGGGTGAGGACCCTGACTTCCGCCAGAGCTTCGCCTGCGTGTGAGTCCCTGGGGGTTTGTGTTCGGGTTTGGTGCTTCCGCCCCGGGGTTCTGTCTCGTTCGGGCTGCTTCGGGCCGCTGGGCGCGAGGGTCGGTCCTCAAGCTCCCCCAGAGCTTCGCCTGGGTGGGACCCCCAGGACGGGCTGGTGGCGCGCGGGCACGGGCGCGGGGGCGATTGCGGGCAATGCGGGCATCGGGGTCGGCACGGGAGGCTTGGGCTCAGGGGGACGCGGTACCTTCGGCCGCAGCGGGCCGTACCAGGGGCCGCTTCGTCCCACAGAGCGGAGCACAGCGTGAGCGTCAGGACCACCGAGTCGGCCGACCCCTTCGGGACCGCCCGGCTGCGGCGTGGCGTGCTCGACGCGTGGGCGGCCAGCCCCGCCCGCTTCCGTGAGGACGCCAACGCCGAGGAAGACCTCGTACTGGGCGGCTACCGGGACCGCCTCGTCGTCGAGCTGGCCCAGAACGCCGCCGACGCCGCCGCCCGCGCCCAGGTCCCCGGCCGGCTCCGGCTGACCCTGCGGCCCGCCGATGGCGACACCCCCGCCGTACTGGCCGCCGCCAACACCGGCGCTCCCCTTGACGCCACCGGAGTGGAATCCCTCAGCACCCTGAGGGCCTCCGCCAAACGGGACGCCACGGGCAGTGTCGGGCGGTTCGGTGTCGGCTTCGCCGCGGTGCTCGCCGTCAGTGACGAACCCGCCGTCGTCGGCCGCCACGGCGGGGTCCGCTGGTCGCTCGCCGAGGCCCGCGAGATGGCCGGAGCAGCCGCCGGGACCGCCCCCGGCCTCGGCGACGAGCTGCGCCGCCGCGACGGCCACGTACCGCTGCTGCGGCTGCCGCTGCCCGCCGAGGGCACCGCCCCCGACGGCTATGACACCGTCGTCGTCCTGCCGCTGCGCGACGGCGCGGCCGTCGACCTCGTCGAACGGCTGCTGGCCGCCGTCGACGACGCCCTCCTCCTCACCCTCACCGGCCTCTCCGAGATCGTGATCGAGACCCCTGAGGGCGTACGCACGCTCCAGCGGCGGGCGGACGGGCCGTACGTCCGGATCCTCGACAGCGCCGACGGCGACCACGGCACCGACGGCGACCACCGCTGGCGGGTCGTCAGCCACGGCGGCGGCATCGAGGCGGAGCTGCTGAAGGACCGTCCGCTGGAGGAGCGGCTGCGGCCCTACTGGTCCGTCACCTGGGCGGTGCCCGTGGACGCCGAGGGAGTGCCCGTCCGGCCGCGTACCGCGCCCGTCGTCCACGCCCCGACGCCCACCGACGAACCCCTCGGGGTCCCCGCGCTGCTGATCGCCTCGCTGCCGTTGGACACCACCCGGCGCCATCCCGCCCCCGGCCCGCTGACCGACTTCGTCCTCCAGCGGGCGGCCGAGGCGTACGCCGAACTCCTCGGGAGCTGGCAGCCGGTGACGACCGGCACGATCGACCTGGTGCCAGGACCGCTCGGGAAGGGCGAGCTGGACGGGGTGCTGCGGGCGGCGATCCTGGGGCTGCTGCCGCGTACGGCGTTCCTGGCGGCGGCGGCCCCCCGGGACGCCGACCGGGACGACGCCGACCGGGAGGAGACCGGGCTGCCGGACCGTGCGGCGGTGGCCGGACTGCGGCCGATCGAGGCGGAGGTCCTGGAGGGCGCGGGGGACGAGACCGTGCGGGTGCTCGCCGAGGTGCTGCCGAGCCTGCTGCCCGCCGGACTTGAGCGCCGCGTCGAGCTGCGGACCCTCGGTGTCGCCCGGGTCCCGCTGACCGAGGCGATCGACCGGCTCACGGGCCTGGAGCGCGACCCCCTCTGGTGGCGGCGGCTGTACGACAGCCTCGCGGGCGTCGACCCGGACCGGCTCTCCGGCCTCCCCGTTCCGCTCACCGACGGCCGTACGGCGATCGGGCCCCGGGGGACCCTGCTGCCCCTGGCGGACACCCCGTCCCAGCTCACCCGCCTCGGCCTTAAGGTCGTCCACCCGGACGCCGCGCACCCCCTGCTGGAGAAGCTGGGCGCGCTCCCCGCGACCCCCCGGGCCGTACTGACGACCTCGCAGGTGCGGGCGGCGGTGGCGGGCTCCCTGGACGCCGGAGAGGTCTGGTACGACGGCGACGCCTCCCTGGACGCCGAGGAACTGGCGGACACCGTCCTCGCGCTCGTCCGCGACGCGGACCTCGAACCCGGCGACGAGCCCTGGCTCGGCGCGCTGGCGCTGCCCGACGAGGACGGGGACATGGCACCCGCGGGCGAGCTGGTGCTGCCGGGAAGCCCGTTCGCGCTGGTGATGCGCCAGGACGAACTGGCCCTGTGCGACGGCGACCTCGCCGCGCGCTGGGGCGAGCAGCCGCTCGCCGCCTGCGGGGTGCTCGCGGACTTCGCCCTCGTACGCGCCACGGATGTCGTCCTCGACCCCGATGAGCTGGAACCCCGCGACGGGGACTACGCCGAGCCCGACGACGCCGGACTGCTGGACGCGGTCGACGTCTGGTGCGAGGACGTACTCGACCGGCTGCCCGAGACCCCCGTACCGCCGGTCGCCACCGAGATCGTCGCCGTCCGCGACCTCGATCTGGTGGACGACGACTGCTGGCCGGGGGCCCTCGCGCTGCTGGCACGCCCGCCGCTGCGGGACGCGCTCACCCAGTCCGTACGGGTGCTGCTGCCGGACGGTACGACCCAGACGGTACGGCCGTACACGGCGTGGTGGCTGCGGGACCACCCCGTACTGGACGGCCGGCGCCCGGCCGGACTGCGCGCCGCGGGCGGCGACCCGCTGCTCGACGGTCTGTACGAGGCCGTCGACGCGACCGGTTTCGACGACGCGCAGGTGCTGCGGGCCCTGGGTGTACGCACCTCGGTGGCCGCCCTCCTGGACGAGCCCGGCGGCGCGGCCGAACTCCTCGGCCGGCTCGCCGACCCGGACCGCCCGGTGCGCGCCGCCCAGCTCCACGGGCTGTACACGGCGCTCGCCGAACTCGACCCCGAGCAGGTCACCCTGCCGGACGAACTGCGAGCGGTTCTCGACGGCGAGGTACGCGTCGTCGACGCGGCCGACGCCCTGGTGGCCGACACCCCCGACCTGCTCCCCCTGGCCACCGGACTCCCCCTGCTGCCGGTCGCCCCCGGGCTCGCCGGTGAGCTGGCGGACCTCCTTCAGGTGCGCCGGCTCAGCGAGACGGTCGCGGCGGAGGTGACGACGCAGGGCGACGTGCACGAGGTCCCCGACGCGGTCCGGGTCCTCCTCGGGCCCGCCACCCCCGCCTCGTACACCGAACACGACGAACTCATCGCGGGCGGCCGGGAAGTCGAGTGGCGCCGCACCCCCGACGGCGTGATCCACGCGTCGACGCTGGAGGGCGTGGCCGCCGCCCTCGCCTGGGCCGCGGGCCAGTGGCCGCGCCGCTTCGAGGTCGCGGCCCTCCTGGAGGACCTCTCCCGTACGGACGAACTGGCGCGCGCCCGCTGGTTCGACCCGATGGGCTGACGCGCGTCCGCCGGGGCTCGGGGGACGCGGACGGACGTCAGGTGGTCAGCGGGGCACTGGTCCAGTCCGTGGTGTTCGTGCCGTCCACCGTCCGTTGCGCACCGGTGCGGCCCTCCATGAATCCGGGCTTGGGCAGTCGGTCCAGGGCGGTGGCCCATTCCAGTGCGGTGAGGATGTGCTCGGAGTGGAGGCCGGCGTAGTGGTCGGGCTGGATGAGCAGCGTCGCGTGCCCGGCCGCGGTGCGGTTGGCGGCCCACTGGTGGTCCAGGGCAGTGAAGTCGTCATCGATCCACACGGCGGGCGCTTCGCCGAGCCAGGCGTCGACGTAGTCGCGTTTCCACAGATAGCCGTCGGGGTGGCTGGTAGTGATCGGCAGGCGGGGCAGCTCGATGTGCTCGAAGGCCGGCAGGCCGATCAGGTGGCCGATCACTCCGGGCGCGTCGGCGCGCCAACTGGTGCACCACACCGGCTGGATGAGGCCGGTGGTGATGGCATCGGTGATCAGCGGGCCGTGGTTGTGGTTGAGCCAGACCCAGACCGGCTCCGGGCGGCCGGTCATGCGGACCTGGTGGCGGGTGTGGGTCGTCGGGGTGGACTTGTCTGCGGCCGGGAACGGGACGAGGACGCCGTCTATGTCCAGCAGAAGGTACGGGATCCGGTGCATTGGGTGCCTCCCGTGAGAGGGATGGGCTGTCAGGGTTTGCGTGCTGTGATCAGCGAAGTGGTCGGCCAAGGGGCGTTGGCCGGCGCGAACAGGGCATGGATGCTGGTGATCAGCAGGCCCGCCTGGTTCAGGGCGCGGGCCCAGGTGTCCGGGTCGATGTCCCAGTGCTGGAGACTTCCGGTGGTCCCGTCCGGCAGGGTCACCTCGACGCGGGTCTGCGGGGTGGCAGGGAGGGCGCCGGTCCGCTGCGGGTGCGGGACAGCGAAGGCCAGGACACCGCGCCGCACCAGTCGGCGCGAGCACAGGGCGAGGATGCGGGAAGGTTCGGTGGTGCCGATCGCGCCGAAGACCGAGACGACCACGTCCAGGGGCTCGGCGCTGCGCGTGAGATGGCGGGTCGCCCCGTCGCGCACGAACCTGGCGCCGGTGTGGCCGTAGTGACCGCTGGCGCGGCGGATCTGCCCGGCCGAGCGGTCCACACCGGTGACGATCGCGCCCGCGGTGGCCAGATGGGCGGAGTTGCGGCCCGCGCCGCAGCCCAGCTCCACGATCCGGCGGCCGGTCAGGTCACGGCCCAGGATCTCCGCGCCGGGGCCGACGCCAGGCCGCTGCGTCCACTCCAGCCGCCGAGGCGGCTCCAGAGGCCCGGGAGGACCCTCGGCGAGTGCCACGGCGGCATGAGTGTCCCAAATGTCCATTTCATGGTTCCAGGAGCCGTGAGGCGCTGTGGAGATGGCGGCGAATCACGGTGATGTACGCATCGTCCTCGCTGGGGTCCTTGATCCAGCGCAGAGCCTGTTCCATGAACCACTCGATCGCCCACAATCGGTGCCAGCCCAGCGCCCACGACTGCGCGGTCAGGCCGCCCCGCTCCGCCAGGGCCCCGCGGTTGCCGCCCGCGGTGACGTAGGTCTCGATGAAGGCGCGCAGCCGGTCCGGGTCCGCTTCGTCGATGGTGCCGTGCCAGGACGCGAGGTCCAGCAGGCCGGGGCCATTGAAGGCGCGGGCGAAGTCCAGCAGGCGCCAGCCGTCGCCGCCGATGTGCAGGCTGGTGGGGTGGAACTCGGAGTGCGCCCAGCCCCACGGGGCGATCGTGGCGCCTTCGGCCCGCTTGGCGGCAGCCCCGGCCAGTGCGTGCAGCAGGTCGGCGATGTCCTCTGTGTCCTCGGTCCACCGTCCGGTCGCCCGCAGGCGCCGCAGATGGCCGAGCGCCAGCATCGGCAGCGCGGCCAGGGCTTCGGCGTCGAGATCCCGCGCCAAGGGAGCCGACCCTGCGGCGTGCAGGGTGACTGCGGCCGTGATGCCGTCCGGGTCCTGCGCATCGCGGACTGGCTCGCCCAGGTCCTCGATCACCATGCCGAGGACGCGGTCGCGGACCAGTGAGCCGACGACCTCCGGCACCGGGATGCCTGCGGCAGCGGCGGCGCGCAGGATCTGGTCCTCGGTCGTGAACGGCTCGGTGGCGTACTTGTAGATCGCGGTGGAGCCGTCGGGGAAGGTAAGGCGTTCGACACCGGACAGGGACCACAGCCGCATCGGGTCACGGGTCGGTTGCGGGCGGCCGGCGGCCGAGCAGACCGCGGTCAGGAGGTGAGAGATGAGCCGGGTGTCCACAGGCATGCTCCGAATGTGCGGCAGGAAGGGGAAGGTTGGGGACCGGGGCGGCGGCGCCTGCCGCCCCGGACCGCTCGGCCAATGGGGCAGATCAGGCCGCGGTCACGCGGTGCGACTCGACCTGTCGGATCCACTCGGCCTTCATCCCGGCCAGTTCCATGGCGAAATTCGCCATGGAGGTGCCGTAGGCGGCGACGACGCCGCCGGACTGGTCGGGGGCGGACTGGCAGCCGTGGACCAGCCGGCCACCGAGCGCGGTGTGGGCCTTGATGCCCTCGATGCGGCGGTGCTCGTTGAACCAGGAGCCGTGGTAGACCTCGTCGAGCAGCTGGCCGTCGGCCTCGCTGAGGTCGAAGACGACGCCGGTGGCGGAGGGGAAGAACCAGCACGGGCCGACGTTGGAGATGTGCCCGTCCAGCTCGACTTTGTTCAGCGCCATGAGTGCCGCGGCCTGCCGGAGCATCGCCAGGTGGCCGACGGTGACGTCCGGCAGGCCGAGGGTGGCCAGGTGTTCGTCGCGGAACAGGTAGGAGTACACCTGCCAGGCGATGGCCAGGACCTCACCGGCGTCACCGGTGGAGCGGCCGTGGGTCTTCACGAAGTCCAGCGCCATCTGCTCGACAGCCGCGGTCTCGGTCTCCTCGGCGGACAGTAGTCCGCCCTTCACGGTCTCCCAGTCGAGCACCAGCCAAGAGCTGTTCTCGAAGCGGAAGAAGTACTCCGCCGGGTCGATGGTGATGCGCGTGCCATCCACGGTGATGCCGGGCAGGCGGTTCCAGCGCGGGTCGAACGCCTCGGGCAGTTCAACCGTGATCGTCGTCGTGTCGACGGTGGTGGTCACCTGTGTCTCCGATCCGGGTCGGGCACCCAGTTGGGTGCCATGCGGCTTGGCCGGCCGACCCGGACCGGGATAACCCTGTCATCCGGGGCGGCGGAAGGACCACAATGCCGACCCGGCCTCCGGCGCATCCGCATGCCGGTTGCGGGCCCGCAACCCGGCTGCGAATTGGTCTAGACTTCTTGGATCAGTCGCAGCCCGAGGGCGGCTTCCATCCGCGCGATCGTGTCCGCCGGGTTCTTGGCCAGGATGGTGGCGACCCCGAGTTCTTCGGCGGGCGGAAGGTTGCGGGCGGTGTCGTCGACGAACACGCACGCCTCGCCAGGCAGATCCATGAGACCGAGCATGACCTCGTAAAGCTCCGGATCGGGCTTGCGCAGCTTGTAGTCCTCGGAGATCAGAACCGCGTCGTAGTCTGCGGCCAGGTCGTAGCCGCCGTAGACGTCAAACGGCTCGCTGCCCAGACTGTTGGAGAAGATCCCCACCTTGACTCCGGCGGCACGGGCCGCTTGTGCCGCGCCGATCACCGACGGCTCCGGGTGAAGGTCTTCCAGCACGCGGCCGAGGAGGTTGGTGCCGTCCATGCCGAGCAGCGCGGCCGTGCCCTGATTCCACTGGACCTGAGTGATCGCGCCGCGTTCCAGATCCGCATACAAGGCGGCGCCTTCCGGGTCCTTGGCGATGACCGACAAGAACGTGCCCTCCGGCAGGCCGGCCCGCCGGTCGAAGCCGATCGCGCACGCGGCCACACTCGTGGTCAGCACGCCGCCGAAGTCGAGGATCAGCCCCGCGCGGACGCTCACGTGGCACGCCCGGCGGCCCTCAGCACGGTCCGGGTGACGATCAGGTGCTCGCTCAGGCTCCGGGTCCCGGCGGTCCTGCTGCTCCGCAACGTGCGGTGCAGGTCGGCGACCCGTCGCAGCGTCTCCCGGTGCTGGACCCGCTCGACCAGATCCAACGCGGCGTGACCGTCGTCGCATGCCTGCTCGACGTGTCCGGCCCCGGCATGAGCCTCAGCCCGCGAGATGAATGCCGTGCAGCGGTGCCGCAGCATCTCCGGCGACAGCCGGTCGAGCGCCTGATCCAACGACGGCAGGGCCTCATCGAAGCGACCCAGTCGCACCAGATCACTGCCCTCGTAGGCGTCCGCCTTGGGCAGATCGAACCAGGCGATACCGCCCCACCGTTCGTCATCCATGGACCCCGACAGTAATGTGCGCGACGCCTCCATTGAGGACCGGAAGCCGTACTCGTCGCCAGTGGAGGAGTACATCTCCGAGGCGATCGCATTCGTCCATGCCTGCATCCGCACCGATGCCCCACGGTCGGCGGCATCCACTGCGGCCAGTGCGTAGTCCAACCCACCGTCCGGGTCACCACTGTAGGAGGTACGGAACGCCCGGCCTCCCAGGATCAGCGCGGACAGCTCCGGACTGTCGATCTCCCTGGCGATCTGGAACCCCAGGTCCATGTAGGCATCGGCCTGTTCCAGATCACCCAGATCCAGCGACAGCAGTACGGCAGCGAGCGCCGCCATCTCCGCCATGTGAGCCAGCAGAGAGTTACGCAGATGAGCCGACTGCGTCTTCGGTCCCAGCGACGTCACCAGCTGCAGCTGACCGTGGGCGACCGGGACGAGTGTGGACGCCGGGAAGGATTTGTACGATCTGCGGTAGCTGGCGCCGATCGACCGCAACTCGTCCACCGTCGCCTGATCCACCGTTCCGCCCGGCGGCCGGCGGACCTGGGCCTGTGAGTCGGGGGTGAGACCTGCGACAGCGGCGGTCAGGCCCGCCAGGGAGCCGAGGGTGAAGCTGCGTCGAAGCACAATCTCAGAGCTTTCCGGATCGGGCGGCAGTGGGCGCGGGGAAGGCGAGGAGGGCAGATGTGATTTCGATGACTGTGCAATCACAGCAGTTCCCGCGTGTCGAATGTCGAACGCCAGGATGTGATCCACTGTCAGACCTAGCACGTGGGCGATCCGCTCCGCCAGACTCACGCTGTCCAGTGGAATCACACCACGCTCAGCCTGCGATACCCAGGACTCCGAGCGGCCGATTCTCTCGGCGAGATCACGCTGATGCCAACCTTTGCGCCGACGCCCCTTCTCGATGCGCCCACCGATCACGCTGTCGATCCCCGTCACAGAACACACCCCCGAAGTCCGTGATTTCACCGCCAGGTTGAGCAACCGTACTCACGGCAGCGTGCTCAGCGTGGCCTACCGTCGCGCCATCATCAACCTGCGTTGAAAGAACGGGGAGTTGGGTGTCGGATGGTGAACCAACCGAAAGGAACTGGACCCCGAGAAGTCGCCGGCCGCGGCGTTCGGGCAGCGAGTACGCACGCTGCGGGACAGGCAGAAGCGCTCTCCCAAGCGGCATCCGTGGCCATGATCAACCAATTGCGAAAGAGCAACCCGTGACGACTGAATCTCCCCGCTGGTTCACGTCCTCGCACAGCAACAATGGCGGTGCCTGCGTCGAGGTCGCCGCCAACCTCACCGACTCGTGCGGCATAGTTCCCGTCCGGGACAGCAAGCAGCCAGCTGGCCCGGTGCTGATGGTGTCCCCCGGCGCGTTCGCCGGACTGGTGGCGCTCGCCCGCAGCGCCGATGTGAGCTGACGTCCGCCCGGCTACGAGAGCCCCGTCCGGTCCGCGCCGGACGGGGCTTTCTCTGTACGGGAACGCGTCACGGAACGCGGGATGCGCCCCGTGCCCGCCGCCTCGCGCGGGTCGTGGGTACCTCTGCTGACCTGCGGGAACAGGCCATGGGCCAGCAGCTCACGCCAGCCGTCACCCCGGCCGTCACGCCGGCACCCGGCGATCCACGACGCGCCAGCCCACCTCCAGCAGCGCCGCCCCCGCCGCCGCGACGGCGACCGCAGTCCACGGCATCGTCGTGCCGACCAGCTTCAGGGCGAAGAAGTCCTGGAGCCAGGGCACGACGAGGACGATGAGGAAGCCGAGGCCCATCGTGGCGACGAGGCAGATGCGCCACCAGGTGTAGGGGCGGGCGATGATCGCGAGGACCCACATGGAGACGAGGAAGAGGGTCAGGGTCGCCGCGCTGGTTTCCGCGTCGAGGGAGCCGGGGCCGCTGTAGTGGGAGCGGGCGAGCAGATACGTACAGAAGGTGGCCGCCGCGGCGATGACGCCCGCGGGGATCGCGTACCGCATCACGCGGCGGACGAAGTGCGGCTGGGCGCGCTCCTTGTTGGGGGCGAGGGCCAGGAAGAAGGCGGGGACGCCGATGGTGAGGGTGGACAGCAGGGTCAGATGCCGGGGCAGGAAGGGGTACTCGACCTGGCTGCACACCACCAGGATCGCCAGCAGTACCGAGTAGACGGTCTTGGTCAGGAAGAGCGTGGCGACGCGGGTGATGTTGCCGATGACCCGGCGGCCCTCCGCCACCACCGACGGCAGGGTGGCGAAGCTGTTGTTCAGCAGCACGATCTGCGCGACGGCCCGGGTGGCCTCGGAGCCGGACCCCATGGAGACGCCGATGTCCGCGTCCTTGAGGGCGAGGACGTCGTTGACGCCGTCGCCCGTCATGGCGACGGTGTGCCCACGGGACTGGAGCGCCCCGACCATGTCGCGCTTCTGCTGGGGGGTCACCCGGCCGAAGACGGCGTGGGAGTCCAGCGCGGCGGCCATCGGCTCCCGCTCGGCGGGCAGGGTGCGGGCGTCGACGGTGTTCTCGGCTCCGGGCAGGCCGAGCTTTCCGGCGACCGCGCTCACGGAGACCGCGTTGTCGCCGGAGATCACCTTCGCGGCGACGTCCTGTTCGGCGAAGTACCGCAGGGTGTCGGACGCGTCGGGCCGCAGCCGCTGTTCGAGGACGATGAGCGCGGTCGCCTTCGCGCCGTCGGCGACCTCGGGGGAGTCGAGTTCCCCGGCGGTGCGGGCGAGCAGCAGCACCCGCAGGCCCTGCTCATTGAGGTGCTCGATCTCGCGGAGGGCCGGATCGCCTGCGGGCAGCAGTACATCGGGCGCCCCCAGCAGCCAGGTCGCCGAGCTTCCGTCGCCCTCGTCGACGCGGGCGCCGCTGTACTTGCG
>NZ_JBSGUP010000165.1:0-13450 GCF_053607985.1 Streptomyces sp. NPDC055078 | reverse complement strand
CTCCTGAGCGTGCCTGTGGACAACCGCGTCTTTCCGTTTTCCACAGGAAGATCACTACGGCGAGACAGTCGAGAGGCCCGCCCGGCGCACGCCTGCGGTCCCCGGCCGATTCCCAAGGGCGGCCGTATCATGGGGAGTTGCCCGGCTCGGAGCAGTCAGGCAACCGTCACCGGGGAGGAGACCCATGGCAGAGCGGAGAGGGGCGCGTACGGTTCGCGCACGGGAGAAGGCCCGTGCCCTGACCGCGGAAAGAAGGCAACGCGAGCATCAGCTGGAGGACCTGGCCACCCGCTGGTTCGAGACGGAAGAGCAGATAGCCGATATCAGCAGCGCTGCCCAGCAGAAGATCGACAAGTATGCCGCGCGCGTCCGCAGCGAGGCAGACAGGGAGACAGGGAAACTGCGGGAGTCGATGACCGGGATCGTCGCCGACATGCTGGAGCGCGCGGGGGTCCGGTCCGTGGCCGAGCGCCTCGGTATTCCGGAAGCCGTGGTCCGTGAAGCCAAGGCATCGCTGGGCCCCGCCAGTGAGCCTGCGGATTCCCCACCGCCCCCAGAACTCGCTAGCGGGCCGCCGCCTGGGTCGGTAGCGGGCGCCACGGCAGGGGTGGGGCGGAAGCCCACGGTATGAATGAGCGAGCCCGCCTGAGGCTGCCGACCTGGACGGCCCTTCCCGGATCGGGAGCCGCACGACGCTCCCGGCTAGCGGGGACCGCCTGCGGGCGGAGGCGTTACCCACGACTGAGGGGAGAGCTGAGCTGGAGCGGCGACGGCTGCCGCAGTCTGCTGTGCGGGCTGTGCCGGCTGGACACCGGGATGGGCCGGCTGCCGTACCCACCAGACCTTGGTTCCCGCAGGGACCTCGGTCCGCCAGGGCTGATCCGCACTGAAGAGAATCCACAGCTGCTGACCGTCGCGGGTGACCCGTTCGTAGCGCGCCAGCCTGAATCCCACGACGGTGCCGCGGGTCTCCAGCTCCATTGCCAGGCCGATCCAGCTGGGATTCAGCTCCTCGATCGGCCTCTCATCCATCCCGTCCCGTGTCATGAACTCCCCTTCCGTCAGTCTGCAGTGGACCTTCGCCTGTTGCGACGGTACCCGGGGCGGTGGCGGTTGCGGAGAACCAAAGGTGCCTGGGCCGACGCTGGGGGGCGTCGGCCGAGGCACTGGTCTGGCAGGGAACGCTAGCGGCCCGGTGCGAGGGATGCGGCGAACGGGGTGATGGCGGCGACAGCGGCGAGGCTGTCGTTCTCCACGTCTGTGCTGTCGATGTCGTACACGGCGCTGGTATGGATGTCGTCGCCCGGCTGCGTGTAGTGCAGCACCTTCCAGCCTCGGTGGTCTTCGGGGGCGTAGGCGGTGCTGCCGTCTTCGTCCGTGATACGGAACTCGGTGCTGTCGGGCAAGGGAACGATGAGCACGTTTCCCTGCGTGTCAGGGATGTCGATCATCGATAGGGCTCCCAGGCAGGGGCGATGTGGTAGGTGATGCCTGCTCGATCCGTCGCGGCGCGCAGGCTCTGCCCGGCAGTGCCGTCAGTGTCGGGAATGGTCAAGGCGGATGTCCTTCCGGATGTGTGAGGAGGGGTGCCGCCCAAACCGGGCATGGCGCTCCCCAAGGGTGGGGCTCGTGAGCCGAGGGTTCCGTGGTCGGTCCGTCGGGCGGGCAGACGACGGAACCGTGCGGGGTGATCAGATGCGGAACCTGTGCTCACCGCGGTTGTCGGCCTCGAAGAGCATGTGCTCGTCCGCCCTGTGCTCGTTCTCCACGTGCATGTACAGGACGTGTCCGGGCCGCTCGCGGATCACGACATTGACCCCGAAGACCTCGGCGACGTAGGTGTCGCTGAACAGCCCCTCGGCCGGGTCACGGTCATAGACGCGGAACGCCCCGTTCCTGAGCGTGACACTCGTCGGCGGCAAGGCGGTGCGGTCGTCCGCGGGCCGCGATACGGGCGGCAGGGTGAAGGTGAGATTGTACGGCGGTTGCGCGCCGCGCTCGGTGCTGTCCGATTTCTCTATGCGCCAGGGGCGACCTGAGCCCGCTCCACTGCTCGCGTCGACGTGCCAGTCGGCTTCAAGCAGGAGGTCGAGTGCGATCTCAACTTCCTCGCTGAGCCGGGGAGGCGCTGTGTCGTCGTGGGCTACGAGGGAGGTGCCTTCGGTGTCCTCGACGCGAAGGAAGCGCGGGGGCTTCGCCTTGTGCCAGTTGTTCACTGTGCAGTCGAAGACGACCTGGTGCGCGGTGGGCCACTGCTTCCTGATGACCTCTGCTGTCATGAACAGGAAACCTTCGGCCAGATCGCGCCGCGCCTGCCGGAACTCCAGGTGCCGGAACTTGAGGTAGTCCATGGGCGAGACATACGGGTCGGGCACGCCTCCAGTCGGACGGTCTTGAGGGTCGATGAGTTCGCTGGCCACGAGGTTCTCCTCGGTTCGGGTGGTGGAGCCGACCAGGGACTTGCCCTATCCCTGGACAGCGGTCGTTCTGCCCCGTGGGTGCTCGGAGAGATGGTCAGGTCTGGTAGTGGTGCAGGGTGACCGCGTAAGCCTCCGCGCGGCCGTAGAGGTAGAAGTCGTCCGACTCTCCGGAGGGTGGCGTCGTCGCGTACTCCTGCGCACCCTGGGCTATAGCTCGCTGCGCGTCGTCCGCCACGCTGGTGAAGGGGCACCAGTCCGCCCAGGCCCACGGCCCTCCAACGGCGTACCGGCCGTGCGCGTCGGGCGGAATGGCTTCGGTGCCGCCGGTGCCGTCGTACTCCGGCAGCCAGCGGAGCCGGAGTGTGTCACCCTCCCACGCGGCGGTGAGACCGGACTCCTCTGCGCTGAGGTTGTTGATGATCTGCTGGGCCGTACGGCGGGTGAACAGGATCCGGTAGATTCCGTTTCGGGTGTGGTGCAGGGGGAGGCCGACGTAAGGGCCCCAAACGCTTCCGGCGAAGGCGACGACCCGTATTTCGGGGGCGGCGTTCTGTTTCATGACTCTTTGCCTTCCGAGTTGACTTCGGACAGGTCGGACACGGTGGTGTCCGGTGGCCACGGCAGGGCTCGAACCTGCGTACCAGGGGCGCTACTCCCTCACCTGCCGACTCGCGTGGCCTGCGAACCGTTCACGGCGAACTCCGCTGGGCTGAAGCGCGCGTGAACGGTTCGTTCCTGTGCTGTCAGGTAGTCCTCGGCTGACGGTATTTCTCGCACCGGTTCCCCCAGCGCCGTTGGGGGTCGTGCTCGGATTTGCGGTACCCGCACTCGGCACACGCAGCACCCCACTGCGTGGGGGCGGGGACGGGGGCTGCGGTGTACTCGTCTCCTGGTTGCCAGGAGCCGCCGGGCGCGAACCGTAGGGTGCCGTCGGGCATGAGCAGTGCCCATCCGTCCGGCCAGTCGATGGGGCCGGGCCTGAGGGTGTCGGTAACCGCCTCGCGTACGGCGTTCTGCGACCACATCTGCGGCTGTCGGCCGTGTTCGGTCACCTGGTAGGCGGCTGCGGTGACGCATCGGTCGGGGTGGACGATGATCAGTCCGGAGGTGCGGTCCGGTGTGAGGGTAATCGCGTTGTGCCGTATCGTCTGGCGGTAGTGGATCGTGTCGTCCTCTGTGATGCTGGCCTGGCAGGACAGCCAGAAGCCGAGGGAGCCCCGAAGGAATCCCCGCACCTCCTTGCCGGTCACTGCGCGCCTGCCGTATCCGATGCATTCGCCGACCCTGAAGCCGTCTTCGTAGCGGCCGATGGTCTGGGTGTAGGTGGCGTGGATACGGGCGTCGGTTGTAATGATTCGCTCGCGGGAAGGTCCCTCGTGCCAGGCCGGTAGCGGGTGATTCTTGACCTCGATGCCGGGCAGCGGATTTCCCGGCTGGACTGGTGATTCTGCGTTCTGGGACATGCCGGCTCGCTCCGTGGTTCTGGTGTTTGAGAGGTGCGGGGCTTGCTTCTGCATCGACCCGCGCGGTAGGTGGACCGAGGTCCGGTCCACCCAGCGTGCGGGGATCTCAGAACAACGGCTCGGCGTTCCACAGCGGTGCAGGTTCGGGACCGTCCTTGGCCGTGATCAACTCGCGTCGGAGGGTCGCGCGCTCCGTTCTGGTCAACGGGCGGACACCCGCCTCCGTCAGGAATCGGTTCACGGTGGCGAGAAGGTCTGCCGGGTGGGTGTAGGTCTCGATGAGACCGTGGATACCGGCTGGATCACCGTCTTTCCAGAGCTGCACCGCGAAGTTGCGGAGAACCGGGTCGAACACGGGGACAAGCCGAACGGTGTCACTCATGGGGATGTCTTTGCCCTGAGGCATAGGTGCCCTCCTTGATTTGGTGGTGGAGTCGACAGCCGGGGGCTCGCCCTACCCCCATATCGTCATAGGTAAATCTATCGTTATATGTTAAGGGCGTCAACCCTGTCTCCCATGCCTGGGCCCGGTGGGCGGTCAGGTGAAGGTGACCGTGCCGTCATGCAGGTTCACCCTGCCGAACGGGTGCCTCGCCGCCGACATGTGCAGACGCTCGCGTACCGCCTGCGGTATCTCCGTGAGTCCGCGGAACGAACGGGACTCGATGCCCTCGCTGCCGCGCATGGACATCCAGAACGCCTCCCCGGCGCTGGCCGGAGGGATCCCGGCCAGCGCGGCGGCGTTGCCGCTGATGAACGCGTCACAGGTGTCCGTGAAGCGGTCCCGCTGCCCCCTTGCGACGCTGTTCACATCAAGACTCAGGGCCTCGACCTCTTCCCACTCCCGCCCGGGTGTGGCGTCGGGATCGTCGGGTGCGGACTGGGCTTCGAACCAGGTAGCTTCGCGAAGTACACCCGCGTAGAACGCGTGCCGGTATGCCGCCCTCGCGCCGGGGTGAACCGCAGCCTCCAGCCATGGCCAGTACCGCGCGCCGACGGCGTACCGGCCCGTCTCGTCCGGTTCCACCACCTTCACCGCGGCGGCGGGCCCCTCAGCGGCCACCTGGGCCCAGCTGATGTGCAGGACCAGTGCGGCCGTCTGCGGTTTGTCCTCGTCGGCCGCAGCCGACGGCGCAGGGGCCTCAACGACGCGGATCTCGTCCCGGCCTGCGCCGCCCGTGCGCTCGCTCGCGGCTCGGCACCCCTCGGCTATGGCTTTGACGGTTGCCAGGCTGAAGACGGGCATCAGGTATCCGTTCCATCGGGCGGACCTGTCGGCCGCCGCCTCGTAGACGGTCGTACCGTCCACGGTGACAAACACCTTCTCCATGCTTCCCACGGAATTCCTCTCCTTCGTCGCCGAATCGGGCGGCTGCCGTCATCAGGCCCCGGGAACCACCCCGGAACGACCCCCCATCGGAGGGGTTTCGGCATTTCAGTTGCCTCGGGTTCGCGGGAGGTCAGGCACCCGCTTCAGACTCACTCCGTGTTCCCCCATCACCGTGTTCCGGGTGGGAATCAGGCAACGAGGATTCCCATGGCCTTGACGAGGCGCACCGCCTGGCGAGCCGCCGCCCTCGTCCCCGCGCCGGGCCAGTAGCCAGCCACGACCTCTTCCCTCTCGTAGTAGATGGCCCACGCCCACCCCTCCCCGAACACGTTCGTCAGTTCCAGGTGAGCCCACGGGGAGATCCTGACCGCGGCTGCCCAGCAATTCGAGCCGGTACTGATCACCTCCGCGCTCAACCCGGCGCGAATGAGTTTCCGTGTCATGCGAGGCGCACCGTCCTGCTTCATTCTTCTTCTTTTCCTCTGATGTCGTTTGCATGGTCACCGTGCATCCAGCAGGACGAATCCATGGGGGGTTTTCAGGAAATCGGTCATACCGGCCTTGCGGAGGTCGGCGGTCACGTTCTCCCATGAAACGTTCTCGTTGGCTGGAATGTCGCTGAGATCCAGATGGAGGCGGCCCGCCTCGTAGCCGCGCTGTACGGCGTCTGCCGCACTGGTGCCGATGCAGAGGAAGCGCTCGGTGACATCCCGGAGAACGGCGTGGAGTTCCTCGGGGCACTCGGCGAGCAGTCCCTGCCGGTGGCGCCGGACCGCGATCCACGACAAAGCCCTGGCCGTACGGTCGGTGCCATCGTGCAGGGAAGCGCCTTCTGGGGGTTGCTGCTGCAAAGCGGGTTCCTTCCTGGTGGTGGAGTGGGTGGCGGGGGCTTGCCCTGCCCCGCCCTTACGTAGGTAAATCTATCGAATATGGGCAGGGAAAACAACCCACCAACCACCACCAAGTCCACACACCGGACGACCCCACTCCCGTACCCCTCAACAGCCAGCCCGCACCCGGCAAACCACCCCCACCCCCACCCCCCTGCCCCGCAAACACCACCCCCCTCCCCTCCCGGCAAAAAGAAAACCGAGGGGCCGCCGGACGAAGCGCAAGAGAGAGCGGCAACTATTTTCACCGCGACGAAGGAGCGGAGAAAAAAGATGCCGAACGACCTTGCGCACAGTCCGCCGCAGCCCCTCACACTCAACCAGCCGGGAGAAACCACCCACACCCAACCATCACGAACCACCACCCACCAGGCCCTCGACGTCGGCGCGGCGGAAGTACCGGGTGGCTCCCACAATGAGGACGCCATTCGGCGCGGTCTTGCGCTTGAGCAGGGTCTTCACGCGTTCGCGCCGCTGTGCGGGGGTCAGCTTCTGCCCGCCGGGGAGAAGTTTGGCGATCTCCGTTTGCGGGATGAGCCCGTGCTCCGGCATGACCGCGTCTGCGGCCTGCGACAGGTACCGGGCTGCGACCGCCCGCCCTACTCCGAGTCGCTCGGCAACGGTGTCCGCCGTCAGGTCCTGGCCAGTGACGACGGCGGTCCGCAGCAGGTTGCAGACTTCGGCGACCCGTCCGCTCGGGGGCTGAGCCCCGGCCTGCGCTCCGTCCTTCTTGGCGCCCTTGTCCGCGTATCCGGGGCGCTCGGCGTCGTACCAGGTGAACCACTTCGCGACCTCTGCCGCATCGCGTTTGCGGTCGTCTCCGGCAGGCGGGAACGGCCGCTCGGGATGAGCGGCGTACGCCCTGCCGAGATTGCTGATGGCTCCTGGTGTCACGCCGCGCAGGCGGGCGATGTCGGACCAGCGCCACCGCTCGCCCGGAGCGTGACTCAGCGGGTGAGGGGCGGCGGCCAGCCGGGGACCGGAACGCCGGTCGGCAGCCTCCGATGCTCCGAAGAGCTTGCTGCGAGCCCACTCCACACCAGTTGCCTTCTCGATGAGCTGGCTGCTGCGCGGCCCGGTCCGTGTCTTCTCCTCGGGGATCGGATCGGCAGCGAGCCAGTTCCTCAAGGTCTTCGCCGATACGCCGGCGAGGTGCTCCAGTTGCTTGCGGGTGATCCAGTCCTCTTCCAGGTCGGCAAGCCGCTGGTCGAATTGCGTCTTCGTGGTCGTCACGGTGTCATCCTGTCGCATCGCGAAGTCGTAGACTCATGGGCGTCATCAACCGAGCCGCCGGGTTACCGGCATCCTTGGCTGGTGGTGGAGATGGGGGCGGCGGTTTGCCCGAGCCAGCACGTTCCGGCGGGGCTGGCACGAACCTCGGTTCGTATCGCCGCCCTCACGCCGGGTCGGGGAGCGCCCTTGCGGGCACCCCCCGACCTGGTGCAAGCAGGTTTCAGAACCCGAGACTCCTCAGGTACGCGTCCGTTGCTTCGTCGCCTAGTCCGTGACCTTGGTGTGCGCGGGGGTGTCCTCGCGGAACTCGCCGGGGACGGTGAACAGGTAGCCGCACTCCGCGAACGGCAGGTGGGTCATGAACCGCTCGGGGCCGTACGCGGTGAACTGGATCTGATCAGTGGTGGCGCTCATGGTTGAGGGGCCCTTCCGTTACGAATTCGGGTGGTGGTGGAGGGGAGCGTCGGGCCCGCCCGGCGCTGGGCTCAGAACGGGGCGTTCTCCAGGCAGGCCGGGCACAGGCCCTCGCTGGTGGGCGTGCACGGCTGGTGCGGTTCGGCGTCCATGTCCGGGACGCAGTGGGCGCAGCCCTCCGGGTGGTGCCGGTGGCCGGTCAGGACCGCCAGGGCCTCGTCGAGCGAGCCGACTCCGATCACCCGGACACCCGTGGTGGCCGCGTCGTCGACGGCCGCGGTGGGCACGAGGACCGTGGTGCTGCCGCCTGCGACGGCCGTACGGACCACGTTGGTCAGGTCGTACGGAACGCGCAGCGATCCGTCCAGGCCCAGTTCGCCGACGAGGGTGGCACCGGCGAGGCAGTCGCCGGAGAACTGGCCGGCCGCCGCGAGGACCGAGCAGGCGATGGCGAAGTCCAGGCCGCTGGTGCCGACGCTGCTCCCGTCCTTCCCGTTGATCAGGGAGATCCGGACGAGCACGTTCGCCATCGGCCAATCCAAGCCGCTGTTGATGACGCCCGCGCGTACACGGTCCCTGGTCTCGTTCGGGGACCGGATGGGCAGACCGTCCACGTTGAACATCGGGGTGCCGGGCGTGCTGCTGGCGACGATCCGGTATCCGCTGTCCCGGGTGGCCGACAGAGTGTGCGCGCGGCCGAACGGCTCGGGCTCCTCGGTGGCCGACTGGGCGGGGGCGTCCGCCTCGTAGCTCTCCATCTGGCTGTCCGGGCTCAGTGCGTAGTCGTCGAGGCCGGAGCGCTCGGCCAGCTCCTTGACGTGCTGGTCGACGGCCGCGCGTGCGCTCGTGGCGAACACCGTCGAGCAGTCGCCGAAGGCGTCGAAGACGTCCATGCCGATCTCTTCGAGCGCGTTGGCGCGCTTCGTGGCGTCGGTCGGCGCGGGGGCCACGTCCCACAGGGTGAAGCTGACGCCGGTGTCCTGGCCGACGATGATGAACTCGCGAGTCTCGGTGGTGCTCATGAGGGGGACGTCCTTTCGTTCCGGGCCGGGGTGGGTCACTGGTCGCCGGTGCTGGTGCAGTGGGCCAGGTAACGGTCGACGATGGCGAGTGCCGCCAGGGCCTTCTTGTCGGTTCCGGTTTCGGGGGACATGGCTTCCATACCTTCCGCGGTGGTGGAGTGCAGCCCCGTGCGCGGCTTGCCCTGCCGCGCACGGGGAGGGATTCGAGTGGTTGCCGTCAGAACGGGGCGCCGTCGTCCTTGAGCAGGCTCACCGGCCACTGCGGGGGGACGTACTCGCGGTCCTCGGCCCAGATATAGAAGTCCGGGTCGCTGTTGAACCAGGTGGCTTCCGCTTCGTCGTCCGTGAGGAGAACCGTGTGAATCTGACCGGTGTCCTCGTTGCGCCTGCGGACGGCGAAACGGTAAGCGTGGCCAGTGCAGGTCTCGGGCTTCTCGTCCGCGAGGGAGCTGAAGCGGTACCCGCGGCCTCCGCAGTGGCCAGGACAGTTCCCCGGGTGATCCGGGCGGGGTGCAGGATCGGTCTCATCGTCGCTGAGCATGTGTTCCTCTCGTAGGGCCAGGGCATCTAGCCCCTCATTGATATAGGTAAATCTATCGAAACTAGCGAAGGTGGTCAAGCCTCTCCCCTCTGCGGCAGGCTTCTGCCCAGTGCGAGGCACGCACGGCGACAGCACCCGGAAGAGCCAGCCTCTTGAGCCGGTGGAGTTGCTCGCCGATGCCCGCGGTGCCCTCCAGCAGCGAGAGCACGCCGGGGAGAACCGCCTGTATCAGGTCGGCGTAGGCCCGGGCACCGAGGAACAGGACATCTGCGTCGGTGAGGCCGAGGTCGTGCACCTGGATGACGAGAACCTCGGGCTTCACCGCCCGCGCGTCCGTCAGCCGCACGTCGTAGGGAGAAAGCAGACGAGCCGGTGGGACGATCCCATGGAGTGCGGACAATATGAAGACCGAGCCGCCATCCGCGACGAGTGCGTCCGCCGCACGACGCAGGGCCTTGTGGTAGCTGCCGACGTACAACTCCGCGGCCGGTACGCGTCTCGTGCCGACATCCGCCTTACGCCCTCCGCAGGGGGAAGCGCGCGGGTTCGCGGAATCCTGCAGCCGAAGCTCACCAAACCTGTACGTCATATCCCTACTGCCGCGGCCCCTTGTGCGGGTTCGGGTCTGCCTACCGCCGCGTGCCGTGCTTCGCTGGGGTGTTGCCCTTCCGTACCGGGGCTTCAGCGTCAGCTGGTCCAGCCGTTTACGTCGAAGCGCTGGAAGAGGGCCGGAAGGAACTCCCGCAGGAGGCTCCGGGCGTGTTCGAGGTCCCTGAGTTCGTCGTGGCCGAACCGGAAGACCTCGTAACCTCTGAGTTTGAGGTCGCGGTCGGCAGCCACCATCTCCGCATATTTGGAGCTGTCGGGCACCTGACCGTCGTCTCGGGTGTAGTGCTGGGATCCGTCGACCTCGAAGACGACGCGCTGCCCGTGGGGCAGCAGGAGTAGGAAGTCCATGCGGGAGCGCAGTAGCGCTTCGGGGCCCCGCTCGCGGACGGTCTTGTGGTCCCAGTGAAGCCATACTTCAGGCAGGAGGGCCGGGAGGTCGTAGACGGCGGGCCCGAGGGTCTGATGGTAGAGCTCGAAGAGGTTACGCTGGCCAGGGGATTTGCCGGGCAGGCTGCGGCGGAGCCGGTGGTAGAGGTCTCTTTTGGCTTCGGCTTCGCTGAGGAGTTGGTGACTGTCCTGCCACCAGCTCTGGAGGTCTCGCCAGCGGATACCCTCTCCGGTGATCTGGCGGTCGTAGACGAGGACGTTGTCGGGGTCGCCCACGATTTCGATGTCGTTGTCCACTGCGGACAAGAAGCGGATGTCCGGCTTGGTGAGCGAGGCGAAGATGACGTTCTTCGGCCGTCGGTTGTCGGCGAGGCGGGTGGAGACCATGGTGAAGCGGGGGTAGCCACCGTCCGACCCGGTCTCGCGGAGTTCGATCCCTGCGTTGCGGATGTGCTGGTTGATTGTGGTCACGAGGTGACGCTGGGCGACCTCGTCGAGGAGGATGTCTGCGGATACCGCCTGCTCAAGGAACCGGGCGAATCGTGCGTCGCCGGCTTCGAACACTCCCAGGTGCTCGAAGAGGTCCTCGGCTGACCAGTCCTCCGGGTTGTGGAAGACGTGCTGTTGGATGCGGTGTCTCAAGCTCGGTGAGCGATTGGCGCTGGGGAGCAGCAGGTCAGCGAGGGATGCCTCTCGGTCGAGCACCCAGAAGCGCTCCAGGAGCGTCATAAAGCGGGCTTCGTTTCGGGCGATGTCGGTCAGGTCTAGGGCGCGTGCCAGCTCGCGGCGGACCCTCTTGGGTATCTCTGGCGGTGCAGTCTCCGTCCACACCAGGTCCTCTATCGCGTTGCGTTTGGCGGGGGTGAGGTTCCTTCGGGCGAGGATGTGTTGCGCAACGCGGGGTAGGTCGTCGTCAGATACCTGGGCGAGGCTGCGTTCGACCCGCTCGCGTTTCGACCCTTCGTCTTCGGGGGGCAGGCCCAGTTGGGCGAATGCTGTGTTGAGCGTGGCGTGGGTGTTCTCATCACCGAGGGGCGAGAGAACATCACTCACCAGTTCCCGAAGTGACGAGCGATCCCTGCGGTCGACCATCCGCCGATGATCCCAGAGCCGCGTCGCTCCGTCAGCGGTCTGCGCTGGCCGGGCGACGAACCGGGCTCATCTTGGGGAAACGCGGGGCGCTGTCAACGATAGGGTGCTTGGCGGTCTGCTGCGCCGGTGGCTGTCCATGGTGCGACGAGCGCGGCAGCCATGGAGATAGCTGCAAGGAGACCGAAGAGGCGGTCGTAGCCGCCGAGGGGAGCGGCGAGGGCGGCGCCGACGAACGGGGCGAGTGCCGTTGCGGCGGTGGTAGGGGCGGCGAGCAGTCCGGACAGGTGGCCGTAGTGGGTTGTGCCCCAGCGGTCGGTGACCGCAGTGGCCTGGAGGAGCGTGAGGTTGCCGCGGATCATCCCGGCGATGATGGCGAGGGCAACCAGCAGCGGGTAGGGGCCCGGGATTGCTGCGAGGGCTGCCGTGGTGGCACCGCCGCAGGCGATGAAGCCGCCCGGGCGTGTATTGCCGCACGGAGGGGGTCACGCAAGGGCGGCGCCAGGGTCAGTTCGGGGTGAGGTTGCGGTTCCAGAGCTGGTCGAATGCGATGACCTCTTCGGGTGTGAGGTCGCTGGGGCCTTGGATGCGGGCCATCGTGGTGTCCCAGGGACGACGGCCGCTGTAGTTGGGGGTAAGCAGCACGCCGACGGTGGCGAGGTCGTCCGGGCGGCCCGTGCGCTCGGCGACTTCGTGGTGTCGCAGCATCACGTACCAGCGGAAGCCTTCTTGGACGTGGGTGTCGAACTGACTGGCGCAGGCGTACAGCGTCTGGCGGGTGGCGGCGGCGCTCAGCTGGCGGCGGAACCGCCACTTGATGTCACCTTCGGGGACCTGCGCGACGTCGTCCAGCATGTCCAGCAGCAGTTGCCCCCATTCTGCCCGTACGCCGACTGGCAGCCGGTCCAGGTCGGCGAGCACGGTGAGGCGGGCCGCCTCGCCGGCGCCTTCAGGGAGGGGGCTGGTGGCGATGTCCTCCATCACCATGCGGGTGACCAGGTGGGCTCGGTTGCCTCCGGCACCGACGGGTGCCTGCGGTAGTAGTGGGGTGGAGAAGAGTGTGCCGCCGGGGCCTACAAGTTCGGTGTCGACTTCTCCCGGGGGTGCGTCGGCGTCTGCGGCGGCGAACTCGTAGTAGCGCACCGGCTCGTCCCCCAGCGCGATGGCGGGTTCGTCGGCGGCGCGGAAGAGGTAGTCGAGCACCGCGGTGGTGGAGCGCAGGTGGTCGAAGAGGAAGTCCCAGTCCCTGCGGGTCAAGGCGATGGCGGGCATGCCGACCGGCTCCCAGCGTGCGACGGTACTGGCCGGCACCTGGTCGTGGTCCAGGAGGAAGACGGCGATCCACTCGTAGGCGTTGCCGTCGATCGGCAGCGTACGGTCGCGGCCGTTGACCATGTTGGCTGGCAGCAGCCGCAGGTGCCGCACGGTGCCCTTGGCCTGGCTCATGGCCTTGGCAGCAACCTTCTGGATCCAGGCGCGTTCCTGATCGTCCGCTTTAGGCGCGATAGTGCGGGCCTTGATCTGCACGACAGCTCCGCGCCGTCCCGACAGCAGCAGCCGGTCACCCAGTTCGCGTCGCCCGGAGCCCTTGGCGACCTGCGCGGGCTGGAAGACGAAGTCGGGCATGCCCCAGGTGGCCGCGGCCGTGTGGGCGGCGGTCTCGGCTCCGGAGCCGTGGTCGACACCGGTGGGCAGGGGAAGCGCCGGGGGGATACGGCGGACGTACGGGCCGTTGGCGGTCTCCACGATCAGGGTCAAGGCGTTGGTGTCACCGCCCGGCCGCGGGCGGTGACGGGGAGATGGGGGCTGGGCGGTCATACCGCTCATTGAACGCAGACCGGTGGCTCGGTCGCCAAGGGATTTGCCGATCTGCCTGCGCCCAGGGGCCGAGGGCGGGTGGTCAGCGGCGGTGACGATGATTGCGGTTGATTCCATGCCGTGGGATGCGGCTGTGGGAACCACTGAGCACTCCTCAGTTCGGAGGTGATCGGGGCGCGGGGGGGGGGGGGGGGGGCGGCCGCGCCCCCCCCCCCGGGGCCACCCCCCAGCCGC
>NZ_JBSGUP010000164.1:0-13489 GCF_053607985.1 Streptomyces sp. NPDC055078 | reverse complement strand
CGCCTTTCCCTTGTCCTAGACTCATCGCCATGCCGGGCCCGGATCTCCGCCCTCGGCCCCGCCGCATCCGCCGCGGGGCGGCTCTGACGTTGGTTTTCGCGACCGTCCTCGCCACCGCGGCGGTCACCAACGCCCTGCCGCGAGCCGAGGAGCCCGAGCACAGCTCCCTCGCCGTACGGCCCATGGGCGCGACCGTCGACGCCGCAGGCTCCGGAGATCGCGCCGACTCCGCCGACGCCGCGGACATCGCTGACACCGCTGACAAGGACGCCGTGGCGCGTGCCGCGGCCGAGGCGGTCAGGGACGGAAAATCCGGTACGGAGGCGGCCGAGGACGTCGTCAGCCGCAGTGGTGACCGCTGGGGCGCGGTGTACGACAAGCGGGAGTACCAGGAGTTCCGGCAGGAACTCGACGGCCGGTACACGGGCGTCGGGCTGTGGGCACGCCGGTCCGGGGACGGCCGGGTCGAGGTCACGAAGGTCCAGCCGGGCGGGCCCGCCGAGCGGGCGGGCGTCAGGGCCGGTGACCGGCTGCGCGCGATCGACGGGAAACCGGTCGACGCGCGGCCCGTGACCGAGGTGGTGGCGCTGCTGCGCGGCAGCGAGCGCACCAGTGTCGCCCTGGGCCTGGAGCGGGCCGGCCGGAGCTGGACGAAGACCCTCACCCGTACGACGCTGAGCACCGAGCCGGTCACCGTCGAGGGCCTCGGCGGCGGCGATGTGATGATCAAGGTCGCCTCCTTCACCAAGGGCTCGGGCGCCCAGGTCAGGAACGCGGTGCGCGACGCCCCCGACGGCGCCGGTGTCCTGCTCGACCTGCGGGGCAACGCGGGCGGTCTGGTCGATGAGGCCGTCACCGCGGCCTCCGCCTTCCTGGACGGCGGCCTGGTCGCCACGTACGACATACGGGGCAAGCAGCGCGCCCTCTACGCGGACCCGGGCGGGGACACGGCCAGACCCGTGGTCGCGCTCGTCGACGGCGGCACGATGAGCGCGGCCGAACTGGTCACGGGGGCGCTCCAGGACCGCGGCCGGGCGGTCACTGTCGGTTCGCGCACGTTCGGCAAGGGCTCGGTGCAGATGCCCAGCGAGCTGCCCGACGGCTCGGTGGCCGAGCTGACCGTCGGCCACTACCGCACTCCGGGGGGCCGCGATGTGGACGGCGAGGGCCTGGCCCCGGACCTCCCGGCCGGCGGGGACGCCGAGGAGCAGGCCCGGAAGGTGCTGGGCGGGCTCGGCGCCACCTCGTGAATCGGGTGGACCCGTGCGATGAGTCCGCCGAGTCCGCCGGGTCCGGCGCGTACGGTTCCCGCGGTTCCGGTGCGTACGGCGTCCGGCGTCTTAAATCTCTTGCGGCACAGTGCGAAAATGAACGCACTATGGCTAAGGAACAAGGGCGCAAGCTGATCGCGCAGAACAAGAAGGCCCGGCACGACTACCACATCATCGACACCTATGAGTGCGGTCTCGTGCTGACCGGGACCGAGGTGAAGTCGCTGCGGCTGGGGCGGGCGTCGCTGGCGGACGGCTTCGTCCAGATCGACAACCACGAGGCATGGCTCCACCATGTCCATGTCCCCGAGTACAGCCAGGGCACCTGGACCAACCACAGTGCGCGGCGCAAGCGGAAGCTGCTGATGCACCGGGCGGAGATCGACAAGCTGGAGTCGAAGATCCAGGAGTCGGGGCACACGATCGTGCCCCTCGCGCTGTACTTCAAGGACGGCCGGGCGAAGGTCGAGATCGCGCTGGCCAGGGGCAAGAAGGAGTACGACAAGCGGCAGACCCTGCGCGAGCGCCAGGACCGCCGGGAGACCGACCGGGCGATGTCGGCGGTCCGCCGCCGGCAGCGGGCTTAGGGCTCAGCCCACGAGGCGTGAATCCGTTCCCGGCCCGCCCCCGGGGCGGCGGCACGGGGCACGGGGCGCGGGGAATGCGCTGGCACCCGGCCGCGTTGGTCACGTACGATGGGACCTGTCCCGCACAGCCGGGGCGGATTTTGATAAATCAACATGGGGATGATCGGTTTCGACAGCGGATGTCGAAGCAGGGGAAGCGAGCCGAGGAAGCGGCAATGATCTCGTTAACCATATGTCGCAAACAATAATCGCCAATTCAAAGCGCGATAACTCCGAAGCATTCGCCCTCGCTGCCTAATAAGCAGTAGAGCGAACCTTCACTCATGGAGCGTCAGCCCGGGGACTGTTCCCGACCCGGATCCTGGCGTCAGCTAGGGGACTAAACCTCTAGACCCGGTCACGGGGTCTGGAGGGAAATCAAACAGTGACTGAGCCCGTCGGAGACTTGTCCGTGTGATCTCCGGGGCCGAGAAAATCGCAGCGGACTGCGCTCGGAGAAGCCCTGTTTCCGCACCGTTGGACGCGGGTTCGATTCCCGCCATCTCCACTCATCCCATGTGGGCGAAGGCCCGGCTGTCACCGACAGCCGGGCCTTTGTCATGCGCCCGTACCCGCGGTGCGCACCCGCGCGAGGGAACCCGGTTTTCCGTACCGCAGGGCGTGCCGGGGCCTCCGTATGGGCCCGGGACTGGTTCCGTAAGATCTGTTGGCTCCGCGAGATCCGTAAAAGGGGAGAGACGTCGGCGCGCGGCCGGGGCGGACCCGGTTGCCCGTACGGCGGAGAGCGAGGGGACGGCACAGTGCGGCAGCACGAAGAGCGGGACGAAGAGCCGCAGGGAGGGCCGGCGCGGGACGAAGACCGGCCGGACGGGCAGGGGCAGGACGGGCAGGGGCAGGACAGGCAGGCGGCGGGTGAGGAGGCGGCGGGTGAGGAGGCGTACGGGGTGCTCGCCGGGTACACCGTCGGGGTCACCGCCGCGCGCCGCGCCGACGAGTTCGGTGCGCTGCTGCGCCGCCGGGGCGCCGAGGTGCTGCACGCCCCCGCCCTGCGGACCGTCCCGCTCGCCGACGACACCGAACTCCTCGCCGCCACCCGGGAGCTGACCGGCCGCGCCCCCGATGTCGTCGTCGCCACCACCGCGATCGGGTTCCGGGGCTGGCTGGAGGCCGCCGAGGGCTGGGGGTACGGCCGGGATCTGCTGACCGCGCTGGGCAGCGCCGAGGTGCTGGCCCGGGGACCGAAGGTGAAGGGCGCGATCCGGGCGGCGGGGCTCACCGAGCGGTGGTCGCCCGCCTCGGAGTCGCTGGCCGAGGTGCGGGAGCGGCTCGTCGCGGAGGGGGTCGCGGGCCGCCGTATCGCCGTCCAGCTGCACGGCGAACCGATCCCCGGCTTCATCGAGACGCTACGGGACGGGGGCGCCGAGGTCGTCACCGTCCCCGTGTACCGGTGGCTCCCGCCGCTGGACATCGCCCCGCTGGACCGGCTGCTCGACGCCACCCTCGTACGGGGGCTGGACGCCGTCACCTTCACCAGCGCCCCGGCCGCCGCCTCGCTCCTCTCCCGCGCCGAGCAGCGCGGACTGCTCCCCGAGCTGCTGGCGGTGCTGGGACACCAGGTCCTGGCGGCCTGTGTGGGGCCGGTCACCGCGCTGCCGCTCCAGGACCGGGGGGTGGACACCGTGTACCCGGAGCGCTTCCGGCTCGGCCCGCTGGTGCAGCTCATCGGCCGTGAGCTGGCCGCCCGCGCGCCCGTCGTGCGGGCCGCCGGACACCGGCTGGAGATCCGTGGCCACGCCGTCGTCGTCGACGGCGGACCGCGCCCCGTGCCGCCCGCCGGGATGGCCCTGCTGCGGGCCCTCGCCGACCACCCCGGCCGGGTCGTCTCCCGCGCCGATCTGCTGACCGCGCTCCCGGGCCCCGGGCGGGACGAGCACGCGGTCGAGACCGCGATCGCCCGGCTGCGCCGCGCCCTGGGCGCACCGGAGCTGATCCGGACCGTCGTCAAGCGCGGCTACCGGCTGGCGGCGGACCCGGACACCGGCTCGACGGACCCGACCGCCGACTCGACGGATGCGGCCACCGGCTCGACGGACCCGGGCCGCTGACGCGGCGGGGGAACGGGTCCGGGGATGTGAATCCGACGGCCGAAAGCCTCTGACGACACGAGGAGTTCACCCCTTCGGACATAGCCCGGGTGACGCTCCGGCGCGTATACGTGGGGTGAACGCCCGCAGTCGCGGGCGCGGTTCACCTCACTCAGGGAGAGATACCCGGATGTTCTCAGGCACGGTGGGCAAAGGCACGGCTCTCGGCGCGGTGCTGCTGTCCGTACTGGCGATTCCGGCAGCCCACGCCACGGCGGCCCCGGCTCCTGCCCCGTCCGCCCCCGCGGCCGGTACCGCCACGACGCCCGAGCCCGATCGGACCGCCCTGCGCACGGCCCTGCGCTCCGCGCTCGCGAACGGCGCACCAGGCGCGATGGCCCGGATCGACGACCACGGCAGGGTCCACCGGCTCGCCGAGGGCGTCGCGGACAAGGCGACCGGACGGGCCATCAAGGCGGACGACCGCTTCCGGGCCGGCAGCGTCAGCAAGTCGTTCACATCGGTGGTGCTCCTCCAGCTCATCGACGAGGGCGAACTCGACCTGGACGCCCCGGTCGACAGCCATCTGCCCGGACTGCTGTCCGACGACCGCATCACGGTCCGTCATCTGCTCAGCCACCGCAGCGGGCTGTACGACTACACGAACGACATGTTCGCCCGTACGGTCCCGGGCTTCGAGTCCGTACGCGACCGGGTCTTCAGCTACCAGGAGCTGGTGGACCTCGCCCTGGCGAAGCCGCTGACGGTCACCCCCGGCACGGCGTACGCGTACTCCAACACCAACTTCGTGGTCGCGGGCATGCTCATCGAGAAGCTCACCGGGAACTCCGTCGCCACCGAGTACCGCGAGCGGATCTTCGAGCCGCTGAAACTGCGCGACACCTCGTACGTCCACCCCCGTACCGCGATCCCGGGCCGGCACGCCAGGGGGTATCTCACGCCGGACGAGGCCGGTGCGCCCCTGGTCGACTCGACCCGGCAGACCGCGTCCTGGGCCCAGAGCGCGGGGGCGGTCATCTCCAGCACCCGGGACCTGGACACCTTCTTCGCCGCGCTGCTGCGCGGGCAGCTCACCTCGGCCGCCGGACTGGCCGAGATGCAGCGGTGGGTCCCCGTCAACAGCACCCAGGGCTACGGTCTGGGGCTGCGGCGCCGGGATCTGTCCTGTGGTGTCTCCGTGTACGGGCACACCGGCACCGTCCAGGGGTACTACACCTTCTCCTTCGCCTCGAAGGACGGCGGACGCAGCATGACCGCCGTCGCCAACACCTCCAACAACGCCGACGTGCTCAACGCGCTGCCGGCCACGCTGGAGGCGGCCTTCTGCGGCGAGCCCCCGGCCCCGTCGGCGCGCGGCGCCGCCCCCGTGGCCCTCGTCGCCCCCGTCACCGCTCCCGCCGAGCGGTACGAGGACATCGCCCCGGCCCTCGCCCGCGACTGAGCCTCGGCCTCGCCAGCGGTTGAACCGCGGCCGAACCGCGGCTGAACCCACAGCCGAACCGCGACTGGACCGGAATGCGTCCCCAGGGCACGCCGGGGCGGGCGACCGGTGTCCAACCCGGACAGAAGGAGGGGTTTCGGCCGCACGTTCGGAGGGGCACTCTGGTGGACAGACCCCCGGCAGTGACCCTGAGGACGGAATCCCGCCGTCGGAATCCCGGTGGCGGGATTCCAGGGACACGACTGACGAGGGCCAGGGACTCCGAGGCAGTGACCTTGAGGCGGTGACAGGCGCATGACCGCGGATGCGACCGGTACGGCTCCCTACGACTGGCGGTTCGACTCCGGTCGGGTCTGTCTGGACCTGGTGGCGACGGGGGAGCCGGACAGCGGACGCGAACCGCTCGCGGGGGCCGGGCGGCTGGGCCACTGGCTGCTGGGCGCCGGACTGCTGCCCGCCGGGACGCCGGTGACCGCCGTCGACGGCGCCTGGGTGGACCTCTTCGTGGAACTGCGGGGCCGGATCGACCAGCTCGTACGCGCCGAGATCGGCGGCCGGTACGCCGACGCCCCGCTGGAGCGGGTGAACGCCCTGGCGGCCGGTGCGCCGCCCGCCATCCGTGCCGTACGGGAGCCGGGCGGCGCTCTCGTACGGGCGCTGGGCGGCGCACCCGAGTGCGGGGCGCTGCTCGCCGCGGTCGCCCGGGACGCGGTCGAGCTGCTGACCGATCCGGTGGCGCGGGCCCGGCTGCGGCAGTGCGAGGGCGAGAGCTGCCCCCGGGTCTATCTGGACACCTCCCGGGGGCGGAGGCGGCGCTGGTGTTCCAGCGAGGTCTGCGGGAACCGCGAACGGGTCGCCCGGCACCGCCGCCGGGCCGCCGCGCTCGCCCGCGCCTGAACCGTCCGCCGCCGTACCCCATGGGTGAGCCCCCGCCGTGCCACATGCCCGAAGCGCCCACCGGTAGCGCCCCCGTGCTCGCCCGTGCCCGAACCACCCACCGGTAGCGCCCCCGCACTCGCCCGTGCCCGAACCACCCACCGGTAGCGCCCCCGCACTCGCCCGTGCCCGAACCACCCACCGATAGCGCCCCCCAGAACCGGCGAGACCGATGCCAACCGGCGCAACTCGCCCAACTCGCTTGTGGCACAAGCCTGATGGGCCTGAGCAGGGAGATCCGGGCGACGGAAAAGATCTTGGAAGTTTTTCGGCCGGGCGTTGAGTGATGCCTCAACTTCCCCCGTAGAGAAGGGGGAAGAGCAGGTCAGCCGAGCAACGCCGAAAAAGCCGACGAAATCAAGGTCTCGACCGGGAGGTTCAGGTGCGCAAAGATGCCGCCGTGGCCGATGACCGTCCGCAGAGGGCACGCCATCGCAGCGAGAAGCCGCGTGTTGATTCCTCAGTACCTGATGAGGAATTGATGCGTGCGCTGTATCGCGAGCACGCGGGACCTCTGCTCGCCTATGTACTGCGCCTTGTCGCCGGCGATCGCCAGCGCGCCGAGGACGTGGTGCAGGAGACGCTCATCCGTGCCTGGAAGAATGCCGGTCAGCTCAACCGAGCAACCGGCTCTGTCCGACCCTGGCTGGTGACGGTCGCACGCCGCATCGTCATCGACGGTCACCGCAGCCGGCAGGCCCGGCCGCAGGAGGTAGACCCGTCGCCGCTGGAGGTCATGCCCGCGGAGGACGAGATCGACAAGGCGTTGTGGCTGATGACGCTCTCTGATGCACTCGATGATTTGACGCCCGCGCACCGGGAAGTACTTGTCGAGACGTATTTCAAGGGGCGTACGGTCAATGAGGCTGCCGAGACGCTCGGCATACCCAGTGGGACGGTGCGATCCCGGGTGTTCTACGCGCTCCGTTCCATGAAGCTCGCTCTGGAGGAGAGGGGGGTCACAGCATGACCATGCACGAGCAGGAATCGGTGCACGACGCCGTCGGCGCGTATGTGCTCGGCGTTCTCGACGACGCGGACGCTTCCGCGTTCGAGGCACATCTCGCGGGGTGCGACATCTGTGGCGCCCATCTCGACGAATTCGCCGGGATGGAGCCGATGCTGGCCATGCTGGCTGAGGCGCCCGCGTCCTCCGCCTCTTCTTCGGCGCTCCCGAATTCCCCGGCGCCTCCGAATGTGGTGAATCTGCCGTCATCGCGGTCTCCGTCCGGCTGGGTCGGCCATGAGCCGCCGAGGCCGGTTCCCGTGGTGCCGGCGCCGCCCGATCCCCGGGTGCTCGACGGACTGCTGGACGAGGTGGCCGCCAAGCGGGCCGCGAAGCGCCGGCGCGGGATGTATCTCGTCGCCGCGGCGGCGGCCCTGATCATCGGCGGTCCGGCCGTCGCGATCGTCGTCACGGGCGACGACTCCCGGGGCAGCGAGGCCGGATCGCCGCATCCGCACCCCACCTCGCCCGCCGAGGACGCCTTCTTCAACCATATGGAGGAGAAGGTCCGGGCCACGGACGCGTCGACCAAGGTCAGCGCGACCGTCGGCATGGAGACGAAGGGCTGGGGCACGCACACCGTCCTGGAGCTGAAGGGTGTCAAGGGCCCGCTGAAGTGCAATCTGATCGCCGTCTCCAAGACCGGCGAGGAGGAGGTCGTGACCTCCTGGGCGGTCCCGAAGTGGGGCTACGGCATCCCGGACAGCCCGCACAAGGCGGCCAAGAACCCGCTGTACGTCCACGGCGGGGCCGCGATGGACCGCAATGACATCGATCACTTCGAGGTCCGTACGTTCGACGGAAAGAAACTGGTGGAAGTCGCGGCCTGACGAGACCTGACAGACCCGCCCCCTTCGCGTACGGTTGACGGCTGCCCAGTGCACGTCAGAAGGGGGCCTCAGTGGCCGCGCAGGAAGCCGCTGTCGACTCTGTCGACTCCGTCCGGCCCGACTCGCCCGATTCGCTCCGGGAGCGTGAGATCGGTGTCGAACAGGTCCATCTGGACCAGGTGTACCGCCGTCTGGAGGAGAAGATCCACGAGGCGGAGTTCCTGATGCGGGACGCCGCCAAAATCGGTCAGGTCGGCACCCCGGGCGCCCTGGCCGAGCGGGACGCCCAGGTCTTCCGCGCGGGCGTCCACCTCAACCGGCTCAACAACGAATTCGAGGACTTCCTCTTCGGCCGCATCGATCTGCTCCCCGGCAAGGACGGCGAGAAGGGCCCGGACGGCGCCTACACCTCGCTGGAGCCCGCCGACGACGCCGTACGGCCCGACAACACGGCCGATATCGCGGAGACGCTCCACATCGGCCGGATCGGCGTCCTCGACACCGACTACGCGCCGATGGTGATCGACTGGCGGGCCCCGGCCGCCGCCCCCTTCTACCGCTCCACCCCGGTCGACCCCGGCCGGGTGGTACGCCGCCGGGTCATCCGCTCCAAGGGCCGCCGGGTCCTCGGCGTCGAGGACGACCTGATGCGCCCCGAGCTGACCGCGACCCTGGCCGGCGCCCCGCTGCCGGTGATCGGCGACGGCGCGCTGATGGCCGCGCTCGGGCAGGCCCGCAGCCACACCATGCGGGACATCGTCGCCTCCATCCAGGCCGAACAGGACCTGGTGATCAGGGCCCCCGCGGCCTCCGTGACCTATGTCGAGGGCGGTCCCGGCACCGGGAAGACCGCGGTGGCGCTGCACCGGGCCGCGTATCTGCTCTACCAGGACCGGCGGCGGTACGCGGGCGGCATCCTCATCGTCTCGCCGACCCCGCTCCTGGTCGCCTACACCGAGGGTGTCCTGCCGTCGCTGGGCGAGGAGGGACAGGTCGCGATCCGTGCGGTCGGCCATCTGGTCGACGGCGCGGAGGCCACCGTCTACGACGGGCCCGAGGTGGCCCGGATCAAGGGTTCGTCCCGGATGCTGAAGGTCCTCCGCAAGGCCGCCAGGGGCTGTCTGGAGCGGCCGGTGCCCACCGTCGTCGTACGGGAGGGACAGCTCACCCTCGACGAGCCGGACCCGGGCCCCGAGCAGGGTCCTGAGCCTGGCCCTGGGCCGGGGTCGGCGGGGTGTCCGGCGGACCGGCTGCGGGTGGTCGCGTTCGGCCGCCGGCTGGAGCTGGAGGCGGACGAGCTGAACCGGATCCGGCACCACGTCCTCGGCGGCACCGCGCCGGTCAATCTGCTGCGCCCGCGCGCCCGCAGGCTGCTGCTGGACGCCCTGTGGGCGAAGTCCGGTTCGGCGTCACGGCACACCGACCCCGAGCTGGCCGCCGAACTGCGCTCGTCCTTCGACGAGGACGTGGCGGGGGAGGACAGCTTCATCGACTTCCTGAACGGCTGGTGGCCCGAGCTGACCCCGCGCGGGGTGCTCGGCGCCATGGCCGACGAGCGGCGGCTCGCCCGGTGGGCGCGGCGCGTCCTCACCCCGGGCGAGATCCGCAGACTGGCCCGGTCGCTGCGGCGGATCGGCCCTGGGGGCGGCTCCGATGGCAGGGGCGCGCTCTCCGTCCACGACGTGGCGCTGCTGGACGAGCTGGGGACCCTGCTGGGGACCCCGCCCCGGCCCCGGCGCCGGCGCGAGCTGGACCCGCTGGACCAGCTCACCGGTCTGGAGGAGCTGATGCCCCAGCGCGAGGAGACCCAGCGCGAGCGCGCGGAGCGGCTGGCGGCCGAGCGCGTCGAGTACGCGCATGTCATCGTCGACGAGGCCCAGGATCTGACCCCGATGCAGTGGCGCATGGTCGGCCGCCGGGGGCGGCACGCCACCTGGACGGTCGTCGGCGACCCGGCCCAGTCGTCCTGGCCGGACCCGGAGGAGGCCGCCGGGGCCCGTGACGAGGCCCTCGGCTCCCGCCCGCGCCGCCGCTTCCAGCTCACCGTGAACTACCGCAACCCGGCCGAGATCGCCGAGCTGGCCGCGAAGGTGCTGGCCCGCGCGATGCCCGGCATGGTGTCCCCCGCGGCGGTGCGCTCCACGGGCGTCGTGCCGCGTTTCACCGCCGTACGGGACGGGGGAGTCGGCCGTACGGTCCGGGCGGAGGCCCAGCGGCTGCTGGAGCGGGTGGACGGCACCGTGGGGGTCGTGGTGGCCATGAACCGCCGCGAGGAGGCCAGACGCTGGCTGGAGGGCCTCGGCGAGCGGGTGGTGGCGCTCGGGTCGCTGGAGGCGAAGGGCCTGGAGTACGACGCGACGTTGGTGGTCTCCCCGGCGGAGATCGCGGGCGGCACTCCGGTCGGTCTGCGGGTGCTCTATGTGGCCATGACCCGGGCGACCCAGGAGCTGACGGTGATCTCCGACCGGCGCGACGCCCCGGACGCGGGCGGGGTGCCGGAACTGCTGCGGGGCTGAGCGGCGCCCGGGTCCGTACCTTTACCCGGGCTTGGGTCCTGGGCCCGGCCCTCGGGTCGGTACCTGTACCCCGGGCCCCTGTACCCCGGGTCCGTACCCCGAGCCCGGGCCCTGGGCCCGTACCCCGGGTGCGAACACCGGATCGCGCAGGGCAGCACAGGACTGACGCAGAGTCAACCTGTGATGCGGGAATCACTTACCGGGGTGGTTTGTTAGCCTGAGTGTGGCACCGGCCCGATCCAAGCCCCCGGGCCCAACCTTCGTCGCTTCGAGCGACCACTTGCCGCGAGGCGAGCATGGCGGGTCGGTGCCGTTTTCACGGGTTTCCTCGTGCTTTCGCATGCGACGGACAGGTCCATGCCACCGGATGGTGGCGTGGGCCTGTTTTCGTTGGGACTTCCGGTTTGACGGTTATATCTCGTATGGTGAAAGAGATTTTCCGAAAACAAAACGACCACTATTACCAGCTACCCACTGGTAGGTGCGACCATCGGATGGCGTCCGCCGACGGATGTCCGGGGTGGCCGCGCAGCAATGAAGCTAGGGAAAGCAGAGGAACCCGGTCATGGCAACGGCGCCAAGCGTCTCGTATTCGATGACGGTCCGGCTGGAAGTGCCCGCGAGCGGAAACGCGGTCTCCCAGCTCACCACGGCCGTGGAGTCCCATGGCGGCTCCGTGACCGGCCTGGACGTGACCGCTTCCGGCCACGAGAAGCTCCGGATCGACGTGACCATCGCCGCGTCCTCCACCTCGCACGCCGAGGAGATCGTCGAGGGCCTGCGGGCGATCGAGGGCGTCGTCCTCGGCAAGGTCTCGGACCGTACGTTCCTGATGCACCTCGGCGGCAAGATCGAGATGGCGTCCAAGCACCCCATCCGCAACCGCGACGACCTGTCGATGATCTACACCCCCGGGGTGGCGCGGGTCTGCATGGCGATCGCCGAGAACCCCGAGGACGCCCGCCGCCTCACCATCAAGCGCAACTCCGTCGCGGTGGTCACCGACGGCTCCGCCGTCCTGGGCCTCGGCAATATCGGCCCCATGGCCGCGCTGCCCGTCATGGAGGGCAAGGCGGCCCTCTTCAAGCGCTTCGCGGGCATCGACGCATGGCCGCTCTGCCTGGACACCCAGGACACCGACGAGATCGTCGCGATCGTCAAGGCCATCGCCCCCGGATTCGCCGGGATCAATCTGGAGGACATCTCCGCGCCCCGCTGCTTCGAGATCGAGGCCCGGCTGCGCGAGGCCCTGGACATCCCCGTCTTCCACGACGACCAGCACGGCACCGCGATCGTCGTCCTCGCGGCCCTCACCAACGCGCTGCGGGTCGTCGGCAAGTCGGTCGGCGATGTGAGAGTCGTCATGTCCGGTGCCGGAGCCGCCGGCACCGCCATCCTGAAACTCCTGCTCGCGGCGGGTGTGAAGCACGCCGTCGTCGCCGACATCCACGGCGTCGTGCACGCGGGCCGTGAGGATCTCGTCGCCGCCCACGCCGACTCACCGCTGCGCTGGATCGCCGACAACACCAACCCCGAGGGCGTCACCGGCACGCTCAGGGAGGCCGTCGTCGGCGCGGATGTCTTCATCGGTGTCTCCGCCCCCAACCTCCTCGGCGCGGAGGATGTGGCCGCCATGGCCGAGGGCGCGATCGTGTTCGCGCTCGCGAATCCCGACCCCGAGGTCGACCCGGCAATCGCTCGCCAGACGGCGGCAGTTGTCGCCACAGGGCGCTCCGACTTCCCCAACCAGATCAACAACGTCCTGGTCTTCCCCGGGGTCTTCAGGGGTCTGCTGGACGCGCAGTCGCACAGCGTCAACACCGAGATGATGCTCGCCGCCGCGACGGCGCTGGCGGATGTCGTCACCGAGGACGAGCTGAACCCGAACTACATCGTCCCCTCGGTCTTCAACGACAAGGTCGCGGGCGCGGTCGCCGGCGCGGTGCGCAACGCCGCGAGGGCGGCCGGAGCGGGTGCCACGGGCTGAGCGCCCGCTCCGAACCGGCGGCAGCCGTCTCCGTACGCCCCCGGGAACCGAGGGTGTGGTACGCCACGTCCGCCGTTCCTACGGCGCGTCGCGGGGCGCCGCGCGCCGGGTGCCGATCTAGGGTGGCGGACCATGGCCCCGGCGGTTCCAAGGAGTCCCCACAGAGTGAACGGAACGTCACCACGGCGTTGCAGTGGCGCTTTTCGTGTGACTCCGGCGGGTGCCGGATTGGCGTTCCCGCCGTTGGTGGGGGCAGGATGCGTAACCGGGCGCGAGGGTCTGACAGCAGACCCTGGTCCGGGGACTGTCAGAGGGCCCTGGCAGCATCGGCTTCGATCTCACGCCTCACAGGCAAGAAGAAACACGGGAGTAAGAACATGAACCGCAGTGAGCTGGTGGCCGCGCTGGCCGACCGCGCCGAGGTGACCCGCAAGGACGCCGACGCCGTGCTGGCCGCCCTCGCCGAGACCGTCGGAGAGGTTGTCGCCAAGGGCGACGAGAAGGTCACCATCCCCGGCTTCCTGACCTTCGAGCGCACGCACCGTGCGGCTCGCACCGCGCGCAACCCGCAGACCGGCGACCCGATCAACATTCCCGCCGGCTACAGCGTGAAGGTTTCGGCGGGCTCGAAGCTGAAGGAAGCGGCGAAGGGCAAGTAAGCCTGCTGGGCTGACAGCGCTCCGCTCCAGCGTCTCCTCGGCCTGCTTGCGCAGCGTGGTGGCCCGCTCCACGGCCTCCGCGCGGACCCGCTCGCTCTCGGCGGCGGCCCCGCCGCGCAGTTCGTCCGCGTCGGCCTTGGCCTTGCCCAGC
>NZ_JBSGUP010000163.1:0-13554 GCF_053607985.1 Streptomyces sp. NPDC055078 | reverse complement strand
GTGTCGACACGGCCCGCTCCGGCTCGGCGCACAGCCGCCGCAGCAGATCCGTGTACCGCAGGGCGTGCCGCGTCAGCGTCGGCCCGTCGTACAGCGCCGGGTTGGCGTCGAAGTCCAGGCGCAGCCGCCCGCCCGCGCACTGGACGACGGAGACCGAGAGATCGTCCACCGGGCCCGACGCCAGGGTGACGACCTGGCCGGGCACGCCCGCGAAGTCGAGTTCGGTGTCGAACGGGCGGAGGTTGAGCAGTGGCCCCGGCAGTCGTGCCGCTGCCGGGGCGCCCGGGCGACCCGTGGCCTCGGTGTTCTCCCGGTGGGCAGGTTCGCCGGGCCACACCTCGCGTGCGATGTCCTCGCCACGGAAGCGCTGGTGGGCGCGGATGGCGGCGAACTCCCGGACGGTGCGCTCCAGCAGGGTGGTGAAGGTGTCGTCGTCGGCGACCGGCAGCCGTACGGGGACGATGTTCACGGCCATGCCCGGGACCCGCAGGGTGCCCGGCGCGGTGCGGGCCATGGCGTACAGCGCGAACACCGGGTCGCCGGTGCCGGTGTGCAGCCGCAGTTGGACCGCGAGCGCCGCTGTCACGGCTTCCGCCCAGGTGGCGCGGGCCGTGCGGGCGGCGACCGCGACCGCGGCCGCGGCCCTTCGGTCCAGCACCACCGTATGGCGCAGGGCGGTGTCCGATGGCGGCGCGGAGTCCGGTACGAAGGCGGTGGGCCGGGGGCGGTCGGCGTAGCGGGCGGTCCAGTGGGCGCGGTCGGCGGCCTGTTGTGGGGAGCCGGTGTAGGCGTGCTCGGCGTCGACCAGGGTGGCGACGGACGCGAACGGGGAGTCCGGCAGCCGGGTCCCGCGCAGCCGTGCCGTGTAGACCTCGGCGATCCGGCGGGTCAGCAGCGCGACTCCGTAACCGTCGACGGCCAGATGGTGGAAATACTGGAACAGCAGATGCCGTTGCGGGCCCACCGTGACCAGGACGGTGCCCGTGAGGGAGGGAGCGGGGCGGTCGCCGGGAGCTGGTGAGGCCCCGGGCGGTATCAGCAGCAGATCCAGCCGGGGCGGGCAGGCGAGCTGCTCACGGACCAGTTCCACGGCGGCGGCCACCGGATCGGCGGCGCCCGAGGTGTCCAGCCGGGGCAGCCGCCACCGCCCGGCGTCGAACGGCACCGCCTCCTGATACGCCCGTCCGCCCTCCTCCCGGACCCGGAAGTGCAGCCAGGGGGCCTCACCGAGGGTGTGCCGTACGGTGTCCTGGAGCACATCGAGGTCGACCGGTCCGGTCAACTCGATGTACTGGCCGACGTTGTACGCGGCGTTGCCGGGGTCGGCACGCTGTGCGGAAAGTACCTGGGCCTGGGCCGCGGTGAGTTCCAGCGGCGCCGGAGCCACGGGCGCGCGGCAGGTCCCCGTACGGGCCGTATCCGTCGTAAGGGTCGCGTCTGACATCTCGCCTTCCGTGGCAGGGGTTCTGGTGGCTTCGGCTGTGCCGCGCGGTCCCGGGACCGAGTCCGGGCCGGGTGCCGGGTTCGAGACCGGGCCGAGGACCGGGTCCGGTACCGGGGTCCAGGAGGCCCAGGAGGTCGAGGAGGTCGAGGACGACACGGCGGGCCCTTCAGCCGCTGTGCGCGGCGACACCGCGCGCGGGCGCGGCGGCCCGGGTGTCGAGCCGGCCGCGTACGTCGTTCTCGGCCCGGCGCAGCAGCAGCGAGTCACAGATCTCGCCGGAGCGCACGGCCAGTGTGGACAGCAACGATGAGGTGATGCCGTGTGTGTGCTCCGTACCGGCGCCCTGGAGATAGATGCCCGCGCGCACCCGGTCCGACGTCAGCAGCCGGTGGTCACGGTCGATCCGCAACCGTCCCTGACCATCTGTCAGACACTCCTCCGCGAGCGGGCCCAGCAGCTCCCGGGGATCGGCCGGCCGGTACCCGGTGGCCAGGACGACCGCGTCGCAGTCGAGGTCGAGCCGCTTGCCCGTGGTGAGCGAGTGGACCACGGCCCGGGCGCCGTCCGGCAGGTCCTCCACCCCGGTCAGGGCGGTGGTGTTGAGGATGCGCAGCCGCTCGGTTCCCGCGACCTTCTCCTGGTAGACCGTGCGGTAGAGCTGCTCGATCAGCTCGCCGTCGACGACCGAGTAGTTGGTGTTGCCGTGGTAGTCGAGGAGGGCGCGCTTGACGTCCTCGGGAGCCTGGTAGAAGTCGTCCACGGCCGACGGGTCGAAGATCCGGTTCGCGAAGGGGCTGTCGTCGGCCGGGCTGTACCCGTAGCGGGTGAAGACGGCACACACCTCCGCGTCGGGGAAGGTGCGGTACAGATACTCGGCGGTCTCGGCGGCGGACTGCCCCGCGCCCACCACCGCGAACCTGCGGTGGGGCCGCTCCGTCAGCCCCGGGGCCCGGAACAGCAGATCCCGGTTGTGCCAGACCCGGTCCCCGGCGATGACACCCTCCGGCAGCTGTGGGCGCAGCCCCGTCCCCAGGACGACATTGCGGGCCCGTACGACCCGCTCGGGTGCGGCCGGGTCGTCCACCGCGCGGGAGACCACCTCGACACACTCCACCGGGCCGTCGCCTCCCACCGGGCCGCCACCGAGGGGGCGGACCGCGACGGCATCGTGCCCGTACGACACCTGCCCGCTGAACCCGGCCGCGCACCAGCGCAGATAGTCGTGGAACTCCACCCGGGTGGGGAAGAAGCTCTTCTGGTTGATGAAGTCGGCGAGCCTGCCCCGGTCGTGGAGATAGCGCAGAAAGGTGAAGCGGCTGCCCGGGTCGCGCATGGTGGCGAGATCCTTCAGGAACGACACCTGCATGGTGGCGCCCTCCAGCAGCATGCCCTGATGCCAGCCGAAGTCCGACTGCCGCTCCACGAACGCGGACCGCAGCTCCCGGCCCGGGGCGCTGTGCCCGTTGTGCTCCTCGATGGCGATCGCCAGGGCGAGGTTGGCGGGGCCGAAGCCTATGCCCACCAGATCCTGGGTGGGGACGGTCTCCTGCTGTGCGATGCTTGCGTGCCCTGCCGACATGCTCATCCTTAACTCGGTCCGCTGGCCGGTGGGTCGCGGCCGGTGGGTGATGGGGTGTCAGGTGTGGTGCGGGTTCAGGTGGTCCGGCGAAGGGCTCGGCCCGGAGCCTGTGGCGCCCGTGTGCCGGGACGCCGTCAAACCGTCCGTCAGCCGTCAGCCGTCAGCCATCAGCCGAGAATCGCGGGCAGTGCCGCGACGAGCGCGTCCGCCTCGTCCTCGGTGACGGTCAGCGCCGGCGAGCCGTACGGTGTGCGGATCGACGGCGTTCACCAGGAAACCCGCGTCCTGGGCGGACCGCTGGACCCGGGGGGCGACCGGCTCGCTCAGCGCGATCCCGAGGAGGAGCCCCGCACCGCGCACCTCGCGCACCAGCGGATGCCCGGCCCGCTCGATTCCGTGCCGCAGCCGCTCGCCGACCCGCCGGACCTGCGGGAGCAGCCCCTCGGCCCCGATGGTGTCCAGGACGGCGAGGGCGGCGGCGCACGCCACGGGGTTGCCGCCGAAGGTGGACCCGTGCTGGCCCGGCGTCAGCAGTTCGGCCGCCGGGCCGAAGGCGAGAGTGGCCCCGATCGGCAGCCCGCCGCCGAGCCCCTTCGCGAGGGTCACCACATCGGGGGCGATCCGGTGGTCGGCCTGATGGGCGAACCAGTGCCCCGTACGCCCGATCCCGGTCTGGACCTCGTCCAGCACCAGCAGCGCACCGCAGGCGCGGGTGATCTCACCGGCCGCCCGGAGATAGCCATCGGGGGCCGGAACCACCCCGGCCTCGCCCTGCACCGGCTCGATCAGCACGGCGGCCGTGTCGTCAGTGACGGCGGCCCGCAGCGCGACCGTGTCCCCGAAGGGCACATGGGTCACAGGGCCCGGCAGCGGCAGGAACGGCTCACATTTGCCCGGCTGCCCGGTGAGCGCCAGCGCGCCCATGGTGCGGCCGTGGAAGCCGCCGTCGGTGGCGACGATTCCCGGGCGCCCGGTCCTGCGCGCGATCTTGAAGGCCGCCTCGTTGGCCTCCGCGCCGGAGTTCGAGAAGAACACCCGCCCCCGCCGGCCCGCCAGCCGCAGCAGGTGTTCGGCGAGCGCGACGGGGGGTTCGGCCGCGTACAGATTGGACACATGGCCCAGCCGGGCGATCTGCTCGCTCACCGCCCGGACCACCGCCGGGTGGGCGTGGCCGAGGGCGTTGACCGCGATGCCGCCGGTGAAGTCCAGATACGCGGTGCCGTCCGCGTCCCATACGGTGCTGCCCTCGCCGCGGACCAGGGCCAGCGGGGGAGTGCCGTAGGTGTCCATCATCACGGCCCGCCAGCGGTCCGTCAGCTCGGCACGCTGCCCGGCCGACTGCCCGGCGGGCCGCCCGGTCTTCCGCTCAACCCGCTGCTTTCCGGCCAGGGTCGGGGTCATCGGTGGTCCTTTGTGTCTCGGGCGCCGGGGGTGCACCGCGCGCCCTGCGGTTCGGAGGGACGGTCATCCGGCGTGAGGGTGGGGCGGTCCGGCCGTGGGGAGGGACGGTCCGGCACAGCGGCGGGACGGTCGGGCACGACGGTCGTCCCGGTGTTGCCGTCGCCGGAAGCGCCGGAAGCGTCAGAGGTACCGGAAACACCAGAGGCCACGGAAACACCCGAGACACCCGAGACACCCGAGTCGCCGAAGACATCGAGGAGCAGCGAGTGAGGCACCCGCCCGTCGAGGATGTGTGCCATGCGCACCCCCGCCCGGACGGCCCGCAGACAGCCCTCCATCTTGGGGACCATCCCGCTGGCCAGCGTGGGCAGCAGCTTCTCCAGCTCGCTCGCCGTCAGCCGGCCGATGACCTCGGTGCTGTGCGGCCAGTCGGCGTACACCCCCTCGACATCGGTGAGCATCACCAGCTTCTCCGCGTCCAGCGCGACCGCCAGCGCGGCGGCGGCCAAATCGGCGTTGATGTTGTAGATCTCCCCGTCGGCGCCGCGCGCGACGGGGGAGACGACGGGGATACGGCCCCGGTCCAGCAGCGCCCGCAGGGTGTCGGGGTCGACCCGGACGATGTCGCCGACCAGCCCGATGTCCACCGGCTCGCCGTCCACCAGACCCGGGCGGCGCACCGCCGTCATGGTGTGCGCGTCCTCGCCGGTCAGCCCTACGGCGAACGGGCCGTGTGCGTTGATGAGCCCGACGATCTCGCGCTGGACCCGCCCGGCCAGCACCATCCGTACGACATCCATGATCTCGGGCGTGGTCACCCGCAGACCCGCCGCGAAGCGGACCTCCAGATCGAGGCGGTTCAGCAGTGCGCTGATCTGCGGGCCGCCGCCGTGGACGACGACCGGGCGCAGTCCCGCGTACCGCAGCGAGACCACGTCCCGCGCGAACGCCTCCTTGAGCTGCTCGTCCACCATCGCGTTGCCGCCGAACTTGACGACTACGACCCGGCCCGCGAACGGCTCCAGCCACGGCAGCGCCTCGATCACCGTGCGGGCCCGGCCGGGTGCCCGGGACCCCGGCGGCCGGGATTCCGGCTTCACCGGGTCCGTCACGGTCCGCTGCCCCGGCGGCCGGGACACCGGCTTCACCGGGTCAGCCGCCCGCTCCGTCACCACCCCGGGGCCGGTCATGAGGCCGCCGCCAGCGACGGCCCGCAGTCCACCACGAGCGCCGCATCGCCGAGCCGCTCGGCCAGCGCCCCCGACTCTCCGTGCGGCAGCGCCAGAAAGACCACATCGTGCCCGGCGAGAGTCCGCGCCGAGGTCTCCTGCAGCAACCGGTCCGGAAGCGAGGTCAGTTGGGGCTGTACTTCGCTCAGCGGCCGTCCCGCACTGCTGCACGCAGTGAGCGCGCCGACCTCCACCTCGGGGTGGCCCGCCAGCAGCCGCAGGATCTCACCCCCGGCGTATCCACTCGCGCCCGCCACAGCCACGCCGTAGGTCATCTCAGGAATCTTCTCTTTCGATCGCTGGAGACACGCATCTGGCGCCGGTCCGCCGACGGGAACTTAGCTTAGCCTAACCTAAGAATGTGGGGTTGGGGTGGGGGTGTAGGGGGCGCGGGGGCGTGCCACCAGCGGGGATGCCCCCCCAGACCCGGCAGGCCAGGCAGGCTCAACGGGCCGGGCGGGCCGTCCGACTGCTGACGGTGGAGCTGGCGTCGAACTAGCTTTGCGGAACGTCCTTGACGAACACGATGCCGTCGAGTCCGGCCAGGTGGGCCGGGTCCAGTGAGGCGTAGCCGAACCAGGGGGATACGCGGGGCGTGGGCCGTGTGTCGCCGAGGGCGGTGGCCAGCCGGGGGGCGTCGATGAGGCAGCGGTCCTCCGTGAGCGCGTACAGGAGCCCTTCGACGGTGTCCGATGGCGGGGCGTCCACTCCCTGGTGCCGGATCGTGCCGAGAGCCATGGCCACGAAGGCGTACTCCTCGCGCTCCTCGCCGAACTGAGCGTTCACCAGCGCACCGGCGCTCCACCACTCCAGCGGCATCCCGCCCATCCGCATCGAACTCCTGGCCCGCTGGAGATGGGCGTTGTGGGCGAAGAGCAGCGCCGGGCCCCGAGCGGCGACGGCGAGGAGGTTGTGAGCCATCATCTGGTCCCGTACGCCCAGCAGCCGGTTCATCCGGGCCGGTGAGATGTCGGCCATCCAGTGGTGGTAGCGCAGCAGGCCGGTCGCGGTGCGCGCGTACAGGCGTGCCCGGTCCCAGTCGTCCCGCGAGGACGCCGTGACCAGATACGGTGTCTGCTCATCGAGCAGCGCCGCCAGGTCGGCGGCGAGCAGCCGCAACTCCCCGGCCTCGGCCGACTGCCCCACGGACCTGGCCGGGTCCATCATCGCGGCGGGATCGGTCCACCGGTCGTCGGCGCCGAGCAGGCGGTCGAGCCTTCCCCGGGTGCAGGGGAGCAGATCCGCGTCCACCCAGGCCGAGAGATAGCCATGGAGTGCGGTGAGGGCCCGCCGGGGGCTCGCGGGGCCGGTGATCTCCAGCGGGCCGTCGAACCCGGCGAAGCGGAGCCGCTCGGAGGCGGGCCGGCCGTCGTTGTCGGCGCGGACGTTGTAGGCGCGCATCCAGCGCACGAGTTCGCGATTGGCGGTTGACGCGCCGAACCCATGGCTGAATCCGCGCGCCATGACGTCGTCCAGGGTGCCCGTGCCCCACGTCACGTAGTCGTCCACGATCAGGCCCATCACGCAGTCGCTCTCGATCGCGATCGTCCGGTAGCCCTCCTGCTCGATGAGCTGCCGGAAGAGTTCGTTGCGCAGATCGAGCAGGGCGTCCTCGCCGTGGGTGGGCTCACCCAGCGCGAGCATCCGAGGCGGGGCCGGGAACAGCCTCATGACGGCGGCGGCATCGACGGCAGAGGTGGTGTCCTTGATGTCAGTAGCCATGCCTTAAACGGTATCGTTGAACCTTCGGTTGAAGCTTTTCACAAGAATACCCACGGTATCGTCGGTCCCATGGGGAAAAATCTTCAAAGGGCCGAGCGGCTCAGGCCGGTTGATCTGGCACGCGCGCACGGTCTGTCCACGCAGTCGATCAGGAACTACGAGGAGGCCGGCGTCCTTCCGGCCGCAGGTCGCACCCCCCACGGCTACCGCACCTACACCGCGCTGCACGCGCGGGCCCTGGGCACGTTCCTCGCCCTGGTGCCCGGCCACGGGCACCAGACGGCGACGTCGATCATGCGCGCCGTGAATCAGGGCGCGGTCGCTGAGGCGGTGCGCCTCATCGACGAGGGCCACGCCCAACTCCTCGACGACCGGCGGACCCTCCAGGCCGTGGAGAGCGCCCTCCGCGACCTGGCACCGGCTATGTCGCCCGAACCCGACGCGGCGGTGTCCGGCTCCGGGTCCGGCGGCACATTCATCGGCCCGCTGGCGGGGCAGCTCGGAATCCGGCCCGCGACCCTGCGCAAATGGGAACACGCCGGCCTGGTGCGCCCACGCCGCGACCCGCTCACCGGATACCGCCTCTACGACGAGGCCGACGTACGGGACGCCCGGCTGGCCCACCAGCTCAGGCGCGGCGGCTACCGGCTGGAGCAGATCGCCCCCTTGATCGCCCAGGTACGGGCGGCGGGCGGCCTTGAGCCACTGGAGGCCGCACTGGGCGACTGGCGAGGCCGACTGTCCGCGCGTGGGCGGGCGATGCTGAGCGGGGCGGCCGAACTGGAGGCGTACCTTCGCGAGCGCGCGGTGTAGATCGCCGTCGTCTTGGACGCCGAGGTCATCCGGCCGTTCCTCCGGACCCGGGTCCTCGTCCTGGGCGCGAACCATCGAGTGGCTTCACCATCACCGCGAAGAGCGGTGAATCCGGGAAGGGCTTCTGCTCGCCGACCTTCCGGTAGCCCCCAGCTCTCGTACCGCCCCTGGACGTTACGGGATTCGGCTCACTTTCGTAGGCATCAGTTCGGTCCAGTCGCGAGCTTGTGCGGATTGCGGAGCCAGTTCGAGAAGGTCTCGGTGGTAGTCGCCGATGCGCACACGCATGCGTCCCGGAAGTGGTGTTCCGTCCATCAGCCCGAAAACGGTGGTGGCCGTTTCGTACGACTGCTCCACGTCCCCCTGGTGCAACTGTGCGCGTGCGAGGCGTGCCGTGCCCATGGCGCGGTTGCGGCGGAAATGCTGAGGGATTCGGGCCAGGGATTTGTGGATGGCGCACTCGGCTTCTTCGGGGTCTCCGAGTTGCAGGTGGACGCCTGCTGTGACCGCCAGAAGCTCTCCAGGGCCGTAGAAGGCCATCCAGCTCGGGCGCTCCTGGGCGGATGCTCTGGTGAGCGCATCCTCGGCCTGACCGATGCTGCGGAGCGCGGCCTGCCGGTCCTCGCGCTCGGCGTGTCCGGCCCCCGCTCTGGTGTGTGCGAGCGAGGCGAACAGGGGGTCCCGCCGCGAGAGTGCCGAGGTCTGGATCACCTGAGCGGCAGCCAGCGCGTCTCCAAAGCGCTTGCGCTGGGCGGCGACGATGGAGACGTTGTTCCAGATGCGGAACTGCGTGGCCGGGTCCCGAGACATGCCCGCCAGTGTCATGGCACGTTCCAGATGGCTCTGAGCCCGATCCAGTTCGCGATTGTCGGTGCACGACCATCCGGCCAGAGCTGTGTAGTCGGCTGCGAGACCGAAGAGCCGACGCTTCACAGCGCCGCTGGCGTTGCCTTCCTGAAGGGTGAGGACGACCGACGCGCCCGCGAGGGCAGCGCCTTCGAGAGCGGCATGACCGCCACGGTCGTCGTCCACACACTTGAGGACGGTGAGTTCGGCCGCCAGCCGGTCCACGTCAGAGTGCCCGACCCGGCGCGGTACAGCGTGCGAGGGCACGGTTACGGCGACGGTGACTCCGGTGGCGGCTGTGATGAACGTACGACGGCGCACGGGCACCACCTCCTCCGGTGGTGGTGCCACGAATCGGGGTGGCCTGAAACCTAGTTCCTCCACTGAGCATCCGAACACCCTTTCCAGCGCCACACAGGTCCGGGCGGGTGCGGTGCTCGTGGACGAGCGGGAGCGTGTCCTGACCCTGCGCCACCGTCAGTCGTGGGCCTTTCCCGAGGGTCCGCCCGCCCTCGGGGACCACTCCCTCGGCTACACGGCCCTGCGCGTCCTGCGCGAATGCACCGGCATCCAGGACGCCTGGGCGATTCCGGGTGCGGAAGCCCCTCTGGTCATCGACACCGACCGCCCGGACGACGACTCCCGTCTACGCGTCGGTTTCCGCTACCTCCTCCGTGCCCACTCCGGCGCTCTGCTCTCCACCCTCTCCAGAACCGGCCACGCCCGCTGGCTCCCCCTCCCCGACATCGCACCCCGCCTCGCATCCCGTATCCGCCCCCGCCTGGCGATCGTCCCGTGAGCCACAAGACCCAGCAGATCGCCTGCATCCTCGCGGTATTCGCGCTGGGCGGCTCACTGGCCTGGGCGGTACTCAGCGGCGGTACATGAGAGCATGGCGTGGCTCACTACTCGGGCAGGCGCTGCCCACGCCAATGGTCGGCCTGCCAGCCGATATGTGAAGGAAGGCTGCAATGCCCGAACCTCAAGAAGTAAGTAAAATCATGCACTTGGCTGCCTGAAGCCCCAGGTCAGGAAGTGTGATCCCCGCGCACGCGGGGGTGGTCCTCAGCAGGCCGTCATTCTCTGCATGAAACCCAAGTGATCCCCGCGCACGCGGGGGTGGTCCCTCGTTGACCAGACCCCCGTACCCCGTCATCACGTGGTCCCCGCGCACGCGGGGGTGGTCCTCGGTAATTACGACGTGCGGCAATGGGAGCGCAGTGGTCCCCGCGCACGCGGGGGTGGTCCCTTACGAGCATAACGCTCGTAAGTCGAGGGGTCGTGGTCCCCGCGCACGCGGGGGTGGTCCCCGCGAGACCGAGGACGGCCAGGCCGCGATCGAGTGGTCCCCGCGCACGCGGGGGTGGTCCCCCGTGGCGGACCGCGCGCCTGCGCCGACGCCGGTGGTCGCCGCGTACGCGGGGCGGCCCACGCCCCACAGCGTGCCCCCCGCACAGCAGGCCGCAGCGCACCCCCATGCGGCCCCACGTGCGATCCGCACACCCAGCCACACGCGCGAGTGGTGACAGCGACGACTGTCTCGCCCCGGGGCCGCTGTGACAGGTTTTCTCCCGCCAGCACCGAGGTCACACCGACACTCAGCGAGGGAGCGCGCGTGAACCCCGAGTACGCCGCGTACTGCCAAGCGGATCGTGATTTCTACGATGCGCCGCACCGCCCCGCGCCCGGTTCCGGTGACGGCTCCGGCGCGGCGGACGTGCTGTACGAGGCGGCCCGGACCGGGGCGCCCGAAGGCTGGGAGAGTTCGCGGCGCGGTGACTGGTTGTCGTTCAGCCCGGTCGGGCTGAAGCTGCCGCCGCAGGGCTGGAAGATTCATGTGTCGGCGGCGATGGACAACGCTGAATCGATCCTGCGGCGGGTGCTCGACTACTGCCTGCCCCGGCGGCTGCCGGTCAAGTTCATCCCCGGGCCCGCGCTGCTGCATCTGCGCAACGCGAAGTACGCGGACCGGGCGGGCAGCGGCAAGTTCATGACGGTCTATCCGCACTCCGAGGAGCGGTTCCCGGAGATCTGCGCGGATCTGGTCGCGCTGCTGGCGGGGGAGCACGGGCCGTACATCCTGAGTGATCTGCGCTGCGGCGACAGTCCGGTGCATGTGCGGTACGGAGCCTTCGCGTCCCGCTTCTGTCCCGGTCCCGATGGCCGGCTGGTGCCCGCCGTCGCCGATCCGACGGGCACCCTGGTCCCCGACCCGCGCGGCCCGTCCCTGCACATCCCGGACTGGGTGACGCCCCCGGCGTTTCTGCGGCCGTTCCTGGCGGCCCGGACGGCCGTGGGGACGGGCGGGATGCCGTACGAGGTCACGGGCGCGCTCCACTTCTCCAACGGGGGAGGCGTCTACCGGGCACGCGACACCCGCACTGGGGAGAACGTCGTCCTCAAGGAAGCCCGGCCGTACGCGGGGCTCGCCGCCGACGGGGCCGACGCGGTCGCGCGGCTGGAGCGCGAACGCACCGCGCTGGAGCGGCTGGCCGGGCTCGACTGCGTACCGAAGGTGCTCGACTCGTTCGAGGTGGGTGAGCACCACTTCCTCGCCCTGGAGCACATACCCGGCATCACGCTCAACACCCTGTTCGCGCGCCGTTTCCCGCTGAGCGCGCCCGACCCCACTCCTCAGCAGCTCACCGAACACGCGGCCTGGGCACGCGAGTTGTACGGCCTGGTGGAGCGAGCCGTAGCCGCGGTCCACGGGCGCGGTGTCGTCATCAGCGATCTGCATATGAGCAATGTGATGGTCTCGGAGGACGAGACCCGGGTGGTGCTGCTGGACTTCGAGGCCGCGTCCCCGGCGGCGGAGGGGCGGCGGCAGATCGTGGCCAACCCGGCTTTCGTCGCCCCCGCCGACCGGCGTGGCGTCGACATCGACCGGTACGCGCTCGCCTGCCTCCGGCTCGCGCTGCTGCTCCCGCTCACCACCCTCTTCGCCATCGACCGCCGCGCGGTGACCAGGCTGGCGCGGAACGCGGCCCGGGTCTTCTCCTTACCGGAGGACGAACTGCGCCCGGCGGTGGCCGAGATCCTGCGCGAGCCGGCACCACCCGGCGCCGGACCCGTGGTATCCGCTGCGGCGGAGGCGCTCGCCCCGGCAGTGGAGATACCCGCTCCGGAGGAGGCACCCGCCCCTGCGGACTGGCCCCTCAGCAGGGACTCCATGGCCCGCGCCGTCATCGCGTCCTGTACGCCCGACCGCGAGGACCGGTGTTTCCCGGGCGACATCGCCCAGTTCGCCTCCCCGGCCGGAGGACAGTGCTTCGCCCACGGTGCGGCCGGAGTGCTCTACGCACTCCACGAGACCGGCGCTCCCCCCTGCCCACCGGCCGTCGAATGGCTGCTGGCCAGATCCAAGGAACCCACGTCCGGCACCCCACTCGGCTTCTACGACGGACTCGCGGGCATCGCCTGGACGCTCAACCGCCTGGGCCACCCCGAACAGGCCGCCGAACTGGCCCAGTTGATCATCTCGCAGCCGCTCGGCGGACTGACATCCGATCTGCACAGCGGCCACGCCGGAATCGCCCTCGCCCTCGACGATCTGGCCCGTGCCGCGGCCGGCGCCGAAGCGGCGGCGCTCACCGCCGCCGCCGACCAGTGCGCCGCGCTCGCCGCCCGAGCCGTCGACGCCGGGCCGCCGTCCGCCCGTACGGGCCTGCTGCACGGCGCGACCGGGCTCGCCCTCCTCTTCGTACGGCGGTACGAGTCCTCCGGAGACCCCGCCCTGCTCGATCTGGCCGCCGCCGCGCTCCGGCGCGATCTGGCCCGCTGCCGCAGCGGGGCCCATGGCGCGCTGCTGGTGGTCGAGGGGAAACGGACGATGCCGTACCTCGGGGCGGGCAGCGCCGGGGTGGCGATGGTCATCGACGAGTATCTGGCCCACCGGCACGACGAGGTGTTCGAGACCGCGCGCCGTGCGATGCAGCCGGGCCTGTGCTCCGCCTTCTATGTGCAGCCGGGGCTCTTCAGGGGAGTGGCCGGACTGGTGCTCCAGCTCGCCAGGACCCCGGCGGGCGAACCCGCCGACCTGCGGCGGACCATCCACCGCCACATCGAACTCCTCGGCCACCACGCCATGCCCTACGCAGGTGAACTGGCCTTCCCCGGAGAGCAGTTGATGCGCCGGTCCATGGACCTGGCCACCGGCACCGCCGGCTGTCTGCTCGCCCTCGGGAGCGCACTCGACGCCACCGCTCCGGCGTCGCTGCCGTTCCTCACGCCGCACCAGCGGCCCCAGACCCGGTCCCAGCCAGGGACCGTGCACCAATGAGAATCAAACAGTCCCCACGGAAGGAAATCATCATGGCGCTGCTCGACCTCCAGGCCCTGGAGACCCCGGAAGAGGAAGCGTACGGCGATGTGGCGACCGGCAGCCAGGTCAGCCTGCTCATCTGCGAGTACAGCTCGCTGAGCGTCGTCCTCTGTACCCCGTAACCAGGTGCCCACGGGCGGATCGGTGAGCCGAGGCCGACCGATCCACCCGGTGTGACGCTGGGCCGGTCCCGGGC
>NZ_JBSGUP010000162.1:0-13686 GCF_053607985.1 Streptomyces sp. NPDC055078 | reverse complement strand
GCCCGGCCCACCGCGGCCGGATCGGGTCGCGGTCATGACGCGGCCTCGACGCGATGCCCGATGCCCGCACGCCGGATGGTCCGTTCGCGGCCGAGGCCACGGCGGTCGCGCCGACCGGGCCGCGCCCTGCGTTCGGCGCGCTCCCGCGCGGTCGCCTCGGCGTCCACACTCCAGGTTCCGGTCCCGGTGTCGATGACGACGCCGTAGTCGTATCTGGCGCCTTCGACGGAGACGTAGTCGTCCAGCACATCGTCGAGGACCGCGGCGGGGTCACGGTCGAGTGGATCTCCCCAGCCTCCGCCGCCGCCGCTCTGCGAGTAGATGGGCTTCGCCGGGTCGTAGGCGACGTGCGAGATCGGCCGGTCCGCGCAGATCAGTTCGTCCGGCCCGCCTTCGTTGACGACGATGAAGTTCCCCGCCCCCTCGTAGCCGCCCACCCATCCGGCCAGCGGATGAACCGCCGACTGGACGAAGAACGCCGCCTTCATGCCGCTCGCGCCGCGATCCACCCGCCGCATCCCCAGGGCGGGGGTTCCGCGCCACTGGCCCGGCGCGGCGGAGTCGGTGGTGAACTCGGTCTGCCGGTAGAGGGTCGGCTGCTGGACCTCGGTGACCTCGACGTTGACCGGCCGTGCCACGCTGAACGGTGTCGCCCACATACCCCAGCCGTCATGCCCGTGCACCGCGCTGTTGGACATGGAGACCATGGACATGTCCATGAACATGAAGAAGCGCGGGTTGCGCGCCGAATGCGTCTGGAACCGGTGCTCCCGGTCGTCCGTTCCGTAGACGATCGGGCCGCTGATGTCGATCGACACGTTCGCGGCCCGCTCGGGAGCGAACTGCTCGCACGCCTTCATCAGCGCCTGACCGATCTGGCAGCCGGAGACGACGGTTCCGGTCATGGTCGCCGCCGGGGACGTCGGGTTCACGATCGTGCCCTCGGGAAGGCGGATCGTGAGCGGTTCAAAGAACCCTGCGTTGACCGGGATGTCCGGACAGAGAGCCGAGAGGACGATGCCGATGTAGGCGATCGTGTTCGGTTTCGCGCTGTTGACCAGGCCGTCGGTCTGCGGGTCGCTGCCCTCGAAGTCGATGGCCATCCGGTCGTCGTCGATGGTGATCTCGACCTGGATCCGGAGGTCGTCGTTGCCCGCGTGGTCGCTGTCCACGAAGAACTCGGCCGGATAGACACCGTCGGGCCATTCGTCGATCTGCCGGCGGAACTTGCGCTCGGAGTAGCCGAGGATCCACTCCAGTGACTCGTCGACCGTGTCCAGGCCGTAGCGGTCGACGAGTTCGCGGATGTTCTGCTCGCCGATCCGGCAGGCGCCGATCATCGCCTCGATGTCGCCCTCGACCACGAAGGGAACGCGGTTGTTCGCGGTGATCAGGTCCCACACATCGCGCCGGCGCTCACCCTTCTCGTAGAGCTTGAGCGGCGCCAGCCGGAGTCCCTCGCCCCACACGTCCCGGCAGTCGAAGTTGACGTTCGGCGTCGGTGAGCCCTGGTCCAGCACATGCAGGCGGGCAGCGGTGAACAGCCGGGGCCGTCCGTTGAAGAAGATCGGCACGACCACCGACCAGCAGCCGCAGTGACTGCCGCCGTGGTAGGGGTCGCCGACGATCAGCGCGTCGCCGGGGTGCAGGTCACCGCGGAAGAAGTCCACCGCGGCCTGGCAGGACGTCGAGAGGGCGAACGAGTGCGCGATGATGCCCGCGCGCGCGACCATCTTCGCGGTGGTCCCGTCGTAGCGGTAGATCCCGCCCCCGCAGTCCTTGGCCTCGTTGACCATCGGATTCGGTGAGGTGCGGCAGATCGTCTCGTAGAGGTGCTCCGCCGTCGTGTCGAGATGGCTGCGGACGATCTCCGCCGTGATCGGATCAGTCATGGTTACCGCCATTCGGCTTGTCGACCCGCAGGCCGTAGATATCGCGCGCGGTGGCCTCGGAGATGAGCCCGTCCGCGAGGTCGTCGAGAACCGCCGCCCGCTCGCGCAGGGCGGGATCGCCATAGCCGCCACCGCCCGCCAGGCGCAGCCGCAGCCGGCCGGCGGTGATCTCCGCCTCCGTGGCACTGGACGGCGCAGGCCGCCAGCCCGCCTCACTGTGGAACGCCACTTCGCCTGCCCGGCCCGGCCCACCGCCCGCGAGCCCGGGCACCGGATTGCCGACGGTGCTCGTCCACACGGTGTATCGCCGGCCGGGAGCCGGTGCGAGGATCGCCTCCACACCCGGCGCTCCACGCCATTGACCGGCACCGCCACTGTCCTCGACCAGCTCCAGGCACTCGACGCGCGCCGCGTGCGAGGTCTCCCACTGCTCGATGGATTGGAGCTGCGCGCGCGTGGACAGCTGCGGCGGCCCCCACCCGTCACGCCCGGACACCGCGCCGGCTCCGCCGACCGCCCAGCGCGCGAGGTCCAGCTGATCGCTCCGGTCGTCCGCCGGCCGGCTCAGCAGCAGGGGCCGGGGGACCGTCAGGGCGGGTACGGGACGCCCGCCGGCCGGTCGCAGGGTCGCCGCGACCACTTCGGTGATCTCGTTGCCGCAGTGCACTCCGCCCCAGCCCACGGGCGCCGGTTCGACCGGATGCACCACGGTGCCCGGGCGGGTGGTTGTCCGCACCGCCCGCAACAGGCCGCTGTTGGCCGGGATGGTCTCCCCCAGCATCGCGAGGACCGCGCCGACCGCCCGTGAGGCGGTCGTGCCGGCGCTGCTGTTGACGAACAGCGGGAGCTGGTCGTCACTGCCGGTGAAGTCCAGGCTCAGCCCGTCCTCGTCCACCGTCGCCGTCAGCCGGATCGTCGCCGGGTCACCGGTGTGGTCGTCGAATTCCAGCATCCGCTCGCCGTGGTAGGTACCCCGGTCCCAGGCGCGCAGCGCGGTACGCGCCAGCTGCTCGCTGTAGTCCTGCGCGTAGGCCAGCGCGCGGCGCACGGTGTCCGCGCCGTGGCGGCCGACCAGCTCGCCCAGCCGGCGGTCGCCCAGTGTCAGCGCGGCCATCGCCGCGTCCAGGGTCCGCCGGGTCTCCTGCGCGCGCCTGCCGTTCAGCAGGAAGGCGTAGAGCATGTCCCGTACCGGCCGGCCACGGCGATGAACCTTGACCGGCGGGTACGGGTGCCCCTCCGCGAGGATCTCCGTCGCGTCGGGCGTGAGACTTCCCCCGACCTGACCGCCGACGTCCCCGACCCGCACCCGCACCGCGAGGAACAGCAGCAGTTCGTCGTCGGCCATCAACGGTGCGACGAGCGTCACGTCCTGTAGCCGGGTGCCGCCCGAGTACGGGTCGTTGGTCAGGATCACGTCGCCTTCACCGAGGTCGAACTCGAAGTAGTCGGCGACATGGGCGACCGTCTGCGCCATCGACGCGACCTGGAGCGGGTCGTCCGTCGCCACGATCGCGCCCTTGGCGTCGGTGATCGCGACGGCGAACTCGCGGTCCTGGCTGATCTGCGCGGTCGGGGCGGTGTTGGCGACCACCGCCCCCAGTTCGTCCGGGCACGCGCCCAGGGTGGTGCGCAGGATCTCCAGCTCGATCTGTTCGTTCTGTTTGCTCTGCTTGCTCTGCTTGTTCTGCTTGTCTGGCGGGGCGGTGGCGGCCATCAGCTCACGACCTCGATCACATAGGTCTCGTACTGGTCGAGCATCGCTTCCTGTCCGGCACCGACCACGATGGTGGTGCCCGGCTCGTGGATCACGGCGGGACCGGTGACGACGTTGCCCGGTTCGATGCGCACACCGTCATAGACCGGTGTGTCCACGAAGCCGCCGAGCCGCTCGAAGTACGCCTGCCGGCTGCCGACCCGGGCGCGGGACGCGTCCTCGTCGCCGAACTTGCGCGGTGTGACCACCGAGTCCATGCCGCGCAGGCCGGTGAGTTCCAGCCGGACGGAGACGATCTGGACGGGTTCGGCCGGGCGCTTGTGCGCGTAGAGCTGTTCGTGCAGGTCGTGGAAGTCCTGGACGGCTCTGGACAGCGCGACCGCCGAGATCTTCCGGGTGCGGGTCTGCAGGGGGACGATCACCTCGTGGACCTGGCCCTCGTAGCGCATGTCCAGGTAGCGCTCCAGGCGAACCGTTTCGGCCGGCGGCAGCATGCTCTCCGCGTCGGCCTGGACCTGCGCGAACACTCCGGACAGTTCCTCGGGGTCCACCGCCTCCACGGTGCGCATGTACGACTGCACACGCGAGACCTTGAAGTCGGCGACCAGGCCGCCGAACGCGCTCAGCACGGAGGCGTTGCGCGGCACCAGCACCGTCTTGATGCCCAGGTCCACCGCCTGGACCCCGGCGTGCACCGCGCCGGCCCCGCCGAAGGCCATCAGCGCGTAGTTGCGCGGATCGCGCCCGCGCTTGACGGAGACGTACCGCAGCGCGTTGGACAGGTCGCTGTTGGCGATGCGGAAGACGCCCACGGCCGCTTCGGTCACGGAGATGCCCAGGGGCTCGGCGACGTGTTCGGCGAACGCGGCTTCCGCGGCGGCGCGGTCGAGTGCCATCCGGCCGCCCATGAACCTGTCCGGGTCCATGAATCCGAGCAGCAGGTTGGCGTCCGTCACGGTCGGCCGGGTGCCGCCCCGGCCGTAGCAGGCCGGTCCAGGCATGGCGCCCGCGCTCTCGGGTCCGACACGCAGCGCGCCCGCGTCGTCCACCCGGGCGACGGACCCGCCGCCGGACCCGATGGTGTGGATGTCGACGAGGGGAACGGCGACGCGGTAGCGGCTGATCCAGTTGTCGACGCCGACTTCCGGCTTGCCGTCGTGGATCAGACAGACGTCGTAGCTCGTACCGCCCATGTCCGCCGTGATGATGTTGCGGTAGCCGGAGCGCTCGCCGAGTGCCACCGCCGCGACCACTCCCCCGGCGGGTCCGGAGAGCACCGCGTCGACGCCGTGATCGGCCGAGTAACCGACGTCCATGACGCCGCCGTTCGACTGCACGACCACGAGTTCGCCGGTGAACCCGGCATCGCGCAACCCCTTGTCGAGGCGCCCGAGGTAGTTGCCGAGCAGCGGGCTGGTGTACGCGTTGACCACGGTGGTGCTGACCCGCTCGAACTCGCGGATCTGCGGGAGTACGTCGCACGACAGGGTGACGAAGCAGTCCGGATGCTCCTCGCGGACGATCTCCGCGACTCTCCGTTCGTGGGTGTCGTTCACGAAGGAGAAAAGCAGACAGACCGCGATCGACTCGATCCCCGCCGCCTTCAGCTCCCGCGCCGCCTCGCGCACCTCGGCTTCGTCGAGAGGCAGGACAACGTGTCCGGCGTCGTCGACCCGTTCCGTCACCCCCTTGATGAACCGCCGGCGCACGATCGGCTGCGGAGCCGGGAGGCCCATGTCGAACAGGCTCTCCTTGTAGCCCCGGCGCAGCTCCAGGATGTCCCTGAAGCCCTTTGTGGTGATCAGACCGGTCGCGACGCCGCTGTACTCCAGCATCGCGTTCGTCACGACCGTCGTGCCCAGGATGAAGAACTCCGTGTCCGCCAGGAGTTCCGTACTGGATTTGCGGTAGTGACCGGCGACCGCGTCGACCGCGTCGAGTACCGCACTCGCCTCGTCATGCGGCCTGGACGGGACCTTCCCCGTACACACACCGTCGGACCCATGGGTGGCGACGACATCGGTGAAAGTTCCACCGACATCCACTGCGATGGTGTAGCCCACTGAGCCGACCCCTTTCGAAACGTGCTCCGTCGCTGCGCGGAATCTCGCGTGACAGGGCGAGCCTGGATTGACATCGATAAGCTATGGCTCAGTCGACTGAGGTGTCAAGCATTGGGCGCCACTTCAACTTCGGGTGGGGCCGGCCGGGGACGCTGCACGACCAGCGGCGGGAGGGGGAAGGGGGAGAGGCGAACGGGCAGGACCCGGTCGCGCAGGCCGACGGCCAGGCGGAGCCCGGATATGCACGTCAGCGGAAAGAACCCGGTCACGCACACCGCCGGAAAGGACCCGGGGACATACGTCAGCGCACAGGCAGAGCCGTTGACGTACGTCCCCGGGTCCGGCGAAGGGCGGGGTGGAGCAGGGCGGGACTGGACCGGGTGGGACTGGACCGTGGCGGGGCAGGACCGTGGCGGGGCAGGACCGTGGCGGGGCAGGCCCTAACTCTTCTCCCCGGCGACCTCGGCGAAGTGCCGGGTCGCCTGGGGCAGCAGTCCCTCGTACAGCGAGTGGAACGTCGCGATCGCCTTCGGACGGAGCGCCGGCCGCGGCATGAACCTGTCGGGCAGCTCCGGGTCGAGGTACGGGAACCCGCGGAACTGCTGTGTGGCGCGGGTGCACACGGCGAACGCGTCACCGTCACCGAGCTTCCGCTGCGCGGTTCTCGTGCGGTACGGGCCGAACTCCTCCAGGAACTGGCCGTAGCGCTGCTGCACATCATCGAGATCCCACGCCTCGCGCAGCACCACGTCGAGGTCGAGCTGCGGCATCGGCTGCCCGACGAGCACACAGGCGTGGTGGGCGACACCGAGGTTGTCGAGCACTTCGACGACCGCTTCCCCGCGATCGTGCGGAGCGAACCAGGTGGCGTGCTGCACCGAACCGAAACCCATCAGCCGAAGCCAGCGGCTCAGCGCCGTTCGTTCGGAACGCAGCTCGTCGGGCAGTGAGTGCCACAGCACCGTCCACGTACCCAGCTCCCCCACCGCTTCACCGAACCGGCGCAGCCGCTGGTCACCCGCCTCCATCAGCGCCTGGGTCTGCGGCGTCAGACCGTAGAACACCTCACGGCCACGCTTCGTCCGCACGATCAGGTCCCGCTGCGCCAACCGGTTGAGCGCCGCTCTGGCGCCGTCCTGTGTGACACCCAGCTCCCCCAGCAACCGCACCAGGCCGCCCGACCATGCGAGCTGGCCCTTTCCGCGCACGAAGGTGCTGAAGATTGTGAAACACAGGTCCTGTGGTTGCATGGTCACAGACTATTGCCTCACCACCGCGCCCCCGGTCAGCCGGTGTGGTCCGCCTCGGACCGGAGGCCGGACAACACCCAGTCGAACTCTCCGCCGGCCACAGCGGCCCGGCAGGACCGGCACTCACCGAGCCGGTCGACCCGCAGGGCCGAGCCGCAGTGCGGGCATTCCCCGTCCAGGATGCGACGGTCCGGCGTCCGGGCACCCACCGAACGCCGGAAATCCCAGAACTCGGTGACCGCCCTGGGGGTCCGGTCGCCGGAGAGGACGCGCTCGGTGCGCTCATCCACCTCGTAGGCAGCACAGGTGAAGCCGATCCGCACCGTCACCTGGTCGAAGCCGTCGACACGGCCGAACTCGACCAGGTCCAGTGAATCGAGGCGCATGCCCTCAAGAACACTGCGCTTGCGCAGGTCCACGAAGTGCTGGACCTTGGCGCTCCACTCCTGGTGCGCGCCGGGACTCATGAACGGCCGTGCCAGTTCCGCATCGCGGTCCTGCCACGCCCGCCCCAGCGCGAAGAACGCCTGCCCGGCGCGGCGCTCGAAGTCACCCGGGTCGAAGGAGGGGTCGGTCCTCCGGATGCGGGCGACACCCTCGTCGGGCGGGAAGGACTGTTGACTCGATCGCATGGCATTAGATTACAGTTCAGTCTACTGAGGTGTCAATCTTGACGGCGGCTGGCCGGACGGATGACGATCGTCAGGACAACACCACAACACTGAGCACCACAACATGAAGGAGCGCCGCGCATGCCTGTCATCGAATCCGCCCCGGTGAGTCCAGAGGAACTTGTGCGACGCGCGGTCGAGCTGCAGCCGCTGCTGTCGCAGAACGCCGCCCGAGCCGACGCCGAGCGCCGGCTCCCCGACGAGAACGTGAAGGCGCTCAAGGAAGCCGGCCTGCTGTCGCTCGGGATTCCCCGCCGGTTCGGGGGCCAGGAGACCACGATCCGCACCCAGCTGGAGGTGTCCTCGACGCTCGCCGAGGCATGTGGCTCCACCGGGTGGGTGGCGCAGAACATCAACGGAGCCTGTGTGATGGGAGGCGTCTATCCCGACCGGGCGCAACGTGAGGTCTGGGAGGCCGATCCGTCCGCCCTGCTGTGCGGCACGATGGCACCGGTCAAGGACGTCGTGCGGGTGAAGGGCGGCTGGCGGATCAGCGGCAAGTGGAGCTACGTCTCCGGGATTTACCACACCCAGTGGGCCTACGTCGGCTTCCCGCTGGTGGACGACAACGGCAAGCAGACCGACCTCGGGGTCGGCCTGCTCCCGATCAGCGATGGCACCGTCGAGGACACCTGGTACATGACGGGCATGCGCGGGACGGGTTCCAACACCCTGGTGCTCTCGGACGTCTTCGTCCCCGAGCACCGGGTCCTGCGGGCACTGCGGGCGATCGAGGGTGAGCACCCCACCGAGCACGAGAACGAGGTGCTGTACCGGACTTCGCTCGGGCCGGTGCAGACCCTCGTCATCGCGGGTGCGCAGCTCGGTCTCGCCCGCGCGGCCCTGAAGCTGGTCCGTGAGGCGGCACCACAGCGCGGTATCAGCTACACCAGTCGTCGGCAGGCCGAGTCCCCCGGGTTCCAGATCCAGCTGGGGGACGCGGCGCTGCGGATCGAGTCCGCCCATCTGCATGCCTACCGGGCGGCCGAGGAGATCGACACCGCGGCGGCGAACGGCGAGCGGCTGTCCTACGAGCGGCGTGCGCACATCCGTGCCGAGTGCGGATGGATCTGTGATCTGCTCCGCGGCGCGGTCGACGTCCTGGTCAGCGCACACGGTTCGGGGAGTTTCGCCGAGTCGAACACCCTGCAGCGGATCTGGCGCGACCTCGGTGTCGCCTCGCGGCATGCGGCGATGACCTCACAGATCGGCTACGAAGTCCACGGCAAGGCGCTGCTCGGCCGTGACGAGCGGCCGATGCTCGTGCTCTAGGGGTTTCTGACGTGACAAGGAGACACCGATGACCACATCTCAGGACCTGCGCACGGCCTTCACCGATGTCATGGCCGCTGTGCCGGCTCCGGTGTCGGTCGTGACCGCGATGGACGGGGATCGCCCGCACGGCACGACCGTGAGCGCCTTCACCTCACTGTCGATGTCCCCGCCGATGGTTCTCGTATCGCTCGACCAGCGTTCGGACCTGCTGACGCTGGTACGCGCCCGCGGGCGGTTCGGCGTGAACGTCCTCGCCAGTGCGCAATCCGCGCTCGCGATGACCTTCGCCCGCAAGGGCGCGGCGAAGTTCGCCGAGGTCGCCTGGCGGCCGGAGGACGATCTCCCCCGGCTCGACGGAGTGTCCGGCTGGCTCGCCTGCACCGTGTCCGCACTGGTCGACGGAGGCGATCACGTCATCGTGCTCGGCACGGTCGTGCGGGCCGAGGTCGGCGGAAAGGCCCCGCTGACCTACCACGCCCGTGGTTTCGGCACCCACGTCGCGTTCGACCGGGCGTCCCTGTGACACGGCGACCCGCGGCGCCGTGGTGTTCGTTGAGCTGATCCGTTCCCGCCGCGCGGCCGACCCGGAGTTCCGGGCCCGGTTCCGCCGCGCGGCAGGCGAGGCGGCGACAGGGGGGTCACCGCCATGGCCCGTACGGTCCACCACGGCACGACGAAGCCGGTACCGGCGGGTGTCCGGCCGGTGCGCGCGGCGGGGCGGTGGTGACTGCCGGCAGCTCGTGATCCCCGATGCCGAAGCTTCCGCCGCGAACGCCTGTGCGCCCGCCCCGATGCCGCCCACGGCATGGAGTACCTCAAGCCCCCGCCGTCGGCGACCGGCAGGGGCCGGGGAGCTGCCCCTACGCCCACCGAGTCCTGGCTCAGGGTTGGTTCAGGGCCGTCCCTCATGCGACTCATGGCCATCCCTGATGTCCGTGGTGTCCGGCCCGGGTTGACTGGTTGTCGGGCCCGCGGGAGGCGATCCGCCGGTGGGCCGACGCACACCAGGGGCCAGGAGGAAGCGAATGACCGGCAGCTCAGGACGTTGGCGATGGCACAGGCGCGATCGCGTTTCCGCGTGGCGCGGCCGACCGGCCGTACTGATCTCGGCCGGGATGGTGGTGGCCGCCCTGACCGCGGCGGCGGGCCCGGCGTCCGGCGGCGATCGGACGTACGGCTCTCGTGGATCACATGCCGCGACGCGTGCGGCGCTGGACGCGATCGTGGCGGCGGGGACCCCCGGTGCGCTCGCCCGGGTCTCGGACGACGGGGACCGCTGGTCCGGCTCCTCGGGCTCAGCGGACCTGCGCACAGAGCGCCCTCGCGGGGCGACCGACCGCTTCCGGGTCGGCAGCCTCACCAAGACCTTCACCGCCACGGTGCTCCTCCAACTGGAAGCGGAGGGAGTGCTCTCCCTCGGTGACAGCGTCGAGACCTGGCTCCCGGGGGTGGTGCGGGGCCGTGGCCACGACGGACGCGAGGTCTCCCTGCGGCAGCTGCTGAACCACTCCAGCGGAATCTTCAACTACAACCGTGACCCCGGGTTCCTCGCCCGGTTCACCGGTGAACCGTTCCTCGAACACCGTTACGAGGGCGCCACACCCGAGGAGCTGGTACGGATCGGCCTCTCCCACCCTCCGGAGTTCGCCCCGGGCACCGGCTGGTCGTACTCCGACACCAACTACATCCTCGCGGGCATGGTCATCGAGCGGGCCACCGGCTCCACCTATGCCTCCCAGGTCGGACAGCGGATCATCACCCCGCTGAAGCTGCGTTCCACCACCGTGCCCGGCACCTCGTCGGAGGTGCCCCGCCCGCACGCCCGGCACTACTCCCGGCTCTACGCCGACCACCCCGACGCGCCGATCCACGACGTCACCGAGTTCAACCCGTCCGTGGCCGGTGCGGCGGGACAGATCATCTCGACGGCGGCCGATCTGAACCGGTTCTTCTCCTCGCTCCTCGCGGGCGAGGTGCTCCCCGCCGGGCAGTTGCGGGCGATGCTGCGCACGATTCCCATCGGGACGGGCGAGGAGCCTCCCGGGCGGGCGGACTCCGGCGGCCGGTCCTCCGCTGCCTACGGGCTCGGCATCCGGTCCGACACGCTCTCCTGCGGAGTCACCGTCTGGGGCCACGGCGGCCAGGTCCCCGGCTCCCTCTCCCGGACGGCGGCGACCCGTGACGGTGACCATGTCCTCACTCTCAACAGAAACGGTGACTGGGGGGACCAGCATCTGGAGGACGCCGTACTGGAAGCGGAGTTCTGTGACTGACCGGAGAGCGGGCGCGGCTGTCTCAGAGCTGCTGTCTCAGATACGGCTGAAGCCCGCCCACTCCTTGATCTTGAAGTTGCTGCCGTCGCGTACGATCTCGGCGGCGCCATGGCCGGGGAGATGGGCCGGCAGCACAAGGGCCCCTCGGTCGGCGGCCCACTCCAGTGTGCGCCGCCGGGACGTGCGTGCCTGCCGCTCGTCCTCCTCGAAGCAGCTGTTGAAGCCGGGGTGTTCGAGTTGCAGCGGGGTGTGCAGCAGGTCACCGACGAACAGCGCCCGGTCGGTGCCCGACTGCAGCCGGACGACGGACGATCCGGGGGTGTGCCCGGGGGCGAGGTCCAGCGTCAGGGCGGAGTCGATGGTGTGCGCACCGTCCCACAGCTTCACCAGACCGGCCTCGCGGACGGGCTGCACACTGTCCTCCCACACATTCTGGGCCGCCTTCGGATCCTTGGCCCTGACCGGGTTCTCCGGGTTCCAGAACTCGAACTCGGCCCGGGGTATCAGATAGGTGGCGTTGGGGAAGGTGGGCACCCACTCGCGGCCCTCCAGCCGGGTGTTCCACCCGACGTGGTCGTTGTGCAGATGGGTGTTGACGACGATGTCGACGTCCCGGGGCCGGACACCGGCCCGGGACAGGCGGCGCAGAAAGCCGGTGTCCAGGTACTGCCACACCTTCGAGTAGGGGCGGAACTTGTCGTTCCCGGCTCCTGTGTCGATCAGGATGGTCCGGCCCTCACTGCGCAGCACCCAGGTCTGCAGTGCGATGGGCACGATGCCGGTTTCCGGGTTCCAGAAGTCCGGGCTGAGCCAGGAACGGTTCTCCGCCCACAACTCCGGCGGGCTCTCCGGGAAGAACTCACGCGATGTCATCCCCACCGGCCCCTTGTACTCCACCACGCGGGTCACCTGGACCTTGCCGAGCGTGATGGTCGACACCCGCATCGCGTCCTCGGACGGAGCGGCCGGGGCGGCCGGGCCACTGGGCGTGCCACTGGTGAGGGCACGTCCGCCACCGAACAGCCCGGCGGCACCGACCCCCGCACCGACACCCGCGGCGGCCCCCACGAACCCGCGCCGACTCAGGAAACGCGACGACACATCACTCCGCATTGCTCCGTACCCCCCATACTGCCCTTGCCGAAAAGGACTCAGGTGTGTGGTGGTGTGTGTTGCCCGGGCTGAGTGCGCAGCCCGGCCAACACACACGCATTTGTCGTTCCGATCACCGATCGTGCCCGGGCCCGCCGTGAACCACCAAGCGCCGTTGCCGGATCGGCAAAGCAACTCGCCATACCGGCGGGGCCCTCCGCTTGATCGGCGGTGAGCCAACAGTACATCCACCGTTCTCCCGCGGGGCCGGACCCACCTCGCTGACGACGACCCCGTGGCAATCGTGCACTCGCGTCGTTCGCACTGCCCGAAGGACTGCCCGCCGGGTCGTCGCGGATGCGGCGCGTCCATGAGGCGATGGCGGGATGACACTTCCCAACCTTCTTGACAGGAGTTCGATATGACCGAGCAGAGGGTCACGGTCGTGACGGGAACCTCCAGCGGGATCGGTCTGCACACCGCTGTGGGTCTGGCCCGCAAGGGATTTCGCGTCGTGGCGACGATGCGGGACACCAGCCGGGCCGACCGTCTGCGGGCCGAGGCCGCTGACCAGGGAGTCGAGCTGGAAGTGCGAAGGCTGGACATCACCGACCGCGACGGTGCCCGGGCATGCCTCAACGAGGTGGTGGCCGATTGCGGGCCCATCGAAGTCCTCGTCAACAACGCCGGTCAGGCCACTATCGGGACGCTGGAGCAACTCGACGACGCCGCCCTGCAGGGGCAGCTCGACATCAACTTCCTCGGAGCCGCCGCGCTCGCCCGGCATGTGCTGCCGTCGATGCGGGAATCCGGGGCCGGCCGAATCATCAGTGTCACCAGCAACGGCGCGGTTGTCGGGCAGCCGTTCCTCGATGCCTACTGCGCGTCGAAGTTCGCCCTCGAAGGTCTGATGCAGTCCCTCGCACCGGTCGCGGCCCGTTTCGGGGTGGTCGTCAGCGTGGTCGAACCCGCCTCTGTCGCGACGAACATCACCGAGAACATCAACGCTGACGCGCTCTTCCGCCCCAACGACCCCTACGGCGAACTGGGAGAGAAGTACATCCGGTCGGCAACCGCGGACATGTCGCGCGCGCAGGCGGCCCAGGACGCGGCTGCGGTCGTGATCGAGGCGGCGACGAGCGACACCCCCCGGTTCCGCTGGCAGACCTCCGAGGCCGCCGTCGACTGGGCCCGACTCTCCCTCGCGGATCTGGACGGCGGCAACGTTGTCAGCGCCATGTCCAAGTGGCTGGGCTGAGAGGGGACTTCGGGTCAGCAGGACCGCGTGTACGGCAGGCCGCGCGGTATCCGGATGACGGCGGCCCGCCCGCGCGCGGCACCCGGTTCATGACCAGGGCCAGGACATGGCCAGGACATGGCCAGGACCAGAGCCAGACCGGGACAGGGACGGAGCGAGCGCGGGCGGACGTGACCAGGCGGTGACGCCGTGGTGCGG
>NZ_JBSGUP010000161.1:0-13719 GCF_053607985.1 Streptomyces sp. NPDC055078 | reverse complement strand
GCCTGCACGCCGTACCCTCATCCCCCACCGGCACCGGCACCCCCAGCGACCGCGGCAGCCGCGCCGCCACGAACGACACCGGCGCCTCGAAGATCACATCGATCTCGTGCTCCTGGCGGCTGCGGGCCACCGAGGCCCCCAGCAACTCCCCCGCGCTCCCCGCCGGCAGCTCGCGCGGTACGAACCGCGCCCCGGTGGCGAACGGCTCGGACACCCGGTCCACCCGGAACGTCCGCCAGTCCTCGCGCCCGGTGTCGTATGCCACCAGATACCACCGGCGGCCCGTCGACACCAGGCGGTACGGCTCGACCAGCCGCTTCGTCTCCGTACCGTCGCCCGCCCGGTAGCCGAACCGCAGCCGCTCCCGCCCGCTCGCCGCGCCCGCGAGCACCGTCAGGGTGCGGGGATCGATGGTCGCGCCGTCCCCTTGGGTGAGAGGGATCGTCGCCGCCTGAAGGGCCGTCACCCGGTGCCGCAGCCGGGAGGGGAGAACCTGCTCCAGCTTGGCCAGTGCCCGTACGGACGCCTCCTCGATGCCCTCGATGGCATGACCGGCCCCGGCGCGCAGCCCCACGGCGATCGCGACGGCCTCTTCGTCGTCCAGGAGGAGCGGTGGCATCGCGGCGCCCGCGACCAGCCGGTACCCGCCGACCGCGCCCTTCGTGGCCTCGACGGGATATCCCAGCTCGCGCAGCCGGTCGATGTCGCGCCGAATCGTGCGCGGGCTCACTTCGAGACGCTGCGCCAGTTCGCTGCCGGGCCACTCGCGCGGGGTCTGGAGGAGGGACAGCAGATTGAGGAGTCGTACCGGGGTGTCCGTCATGGTTCCCAGGATGCCCGGGATCTAGGCCGCGACCTGACCTATATGGATCCTAGGTTCTTCCGTATGAGCCCAGAACCCACTCTGAACAAGGCCGGGGACCGCCCGGCAGCCGGTGGTCCGGTCGACTCCCGGTCCGCAGCCGGTGGTCCGGCTGTGTCCCGGTCCGCAGCCGGTGGTCCGGCTGTGTCCCGGTCCGCAGCCGGTGGTCCGGTTGACTCCCGGTCCGCCGGCTCCGACAGTACCGCCTCAGACCGCCGCCGCTGGGTCGCCCTCGCGATCGTGATGACGGCGGCCTTCATGGACCTGGTCGACGTCACCATCGTCAATATCGCGATCCCGAGCATCGAACGGGACCTCGGCGCGTCCTTCGGCGCGATCCAGTGGATCACGGCGGGCTATGCGCTCGCCTTCGCCGCCGGTCTGATCACGGGCGGCAGGCTCGGCGACATCTACGGCCGCAAGCGGCTCTTCCTCATCGGCATCACCGGCTTCACCATCGCCTCCGCGCTCTGCGGATTCGCCGCGGGCGCGGAGATGCTGGTGGCCTCCCGGCTGCTCCAGGGCGCGATGGCCGCGCTGATGGTGCCTCAGGTGCTGGCGATCGTCCACGCCACGTTCCCGGCGCACGAGCGCGGCAAGGTCTTCGGGCTCTTCGGCGCGGTCGTCGGACTGGGCGCGGTCTCCGGGCCGTTGCTGGGCGCGCTGCTGACGCAGTGGGACCTCTTCGGCCTGGGCTGGCGGCCGATCTTTCTGATCAACCTCCCGGTGGGGATCGCCGGACTGATCCTGGGCCGGCGGTTCATCAGCGAGTCCCGGGCACCCAGGGCGCTCCGGCTCGACCTGGTCGGGGTCGTCCTCGTCACCTCGGCGCTGCTGATGCTGATCTACCCGCTGACGCGTGGGCGTGAGACGGGCTGGCCGCTGTGGGGCCATCTGTGCATGGTGGGCAGCCTCGTGGTCTTCGCGGCGTTTTTCGCGTACGAGAGGTACAAGACGCGCAAGGACGCCTCCCCGCTCGTCGAACTGTCGCTGTTCCGGGTGAAGAGCTTCGCGGCCGGTATCGCCGTTCAGCTGGTCTTCGGTCTTGTGCTCGGGGTGTTCTTCCTGGTCTGGACGCTGTACATGCAGATCGGTCTGGGCTGGAGCCCGCTGCGTGCGGGGCTGACGGGGGTGCCGTTCTCGATCGCGGTGTCGGCCGCGGCCGGGGTGTCCGTACAGAAGCTGGTGCCCCGGTTCGGGCGCAAGGTGCTCCAGGCGGGCGCGCTGACGATGGCGGCGGGGGTGCTGCTCTACATCTGGGAGGTCGGACGGTACGGCACCGGAATCCACGTCTGGCAGATGGCGCCCCCGCTGGTGGTGATGGGCGTCGGCATGGGTCTGATCGTGGCCCCTCTGACGGACGCGGTGCTCTCCGATGTACCGCGCGAGCACGCGGGGTCGGCGTCCGGGCTGATCAGCACGGTCCAGCAGATGGGCACCGCGCTGGGGCTCGGACTGGTGTCGGTGGTGTTCTTCGGGTCGATCGACGAGGGCGAGATGGCACCGGGGGCGGCCGGGGCGGCGTTCGCCGACGCGTTCTCGAACTCGCTGTGGTGGGTGGTGGCCGTCCTCGCCGTGATCTTCCTGGTGATGTTCGCCCTGCCGGCGCGGCCCAAGCAGCATCTGGAGGGCGCTGCCACGGGCGAGCCGGCCAGTCCCGCCGACGAGCGGGAGCCCGCGCTGACGCACTGAGCCCGGTGTACTCCGCCCGCTGACTGAGCCCGGTGTGCTGAGCCCGCTGACGCACTGAGCCCGCTGACGCACTGGGACCGGTGCACTGGGGCCGGTGCACTGGGACCGAGACCCGAGGGGCCCGGCCGGGGACACGTTCCCCCGGCCGGGCCCGAGCGCTTCACGGCGGCGCGCTCCCGTGCGTCACCGCACCCGCGCCCGGTTCTCCATCGCCTCCCGGGCGGTGCGCTCCGCGCCGTACACCTCGCACATATGGCGGCCGTCCGGGGTTGCCGTGTGCTCCACCTCCCAGAGGCTGACCTCGGTGCCGTCGAGCAGCAGGAACGCGTGCTCGTACAGCGTGAATCCCGCGTCCTTGCCCGCGACCCGGCACTGCCGCCCGAAGACCTGGGTGATGTGGTGCGCGAACGCGGCCCGCAGCAGCCGGGCGGTCTCCTCGCCCGGCCGGTCCGTGTTCTCCGCGCGGCGCAGCACCCGGCGGGCGTGGTCCGCGGAATTGTCGGGGACGTACATCCGGGGGAGCGGGGCCGGGGGCGCGGACATCAGGCTGGCGAGCAGCTCGAAGTCGGCGTCGAGGTCCGCTCCCAGGAGGGTGTGGCCGAGGGGGTCCCGGTCGGCGTCCGCCGGGCTCACCGAGCGGGCCGGGGGCGCGACGCCGTCCACCGGCTCGGCGAACCCGGGGAAGCCCGCCGGCAGTCTGGACGCGGCGAGCCTTACCTCGGACTCGTCGGTGTACAGCTCGTGCTGCTCGGGGCCACCGCCGCCGGTGCTGTGCACCAGCTCCCACAGGACGAGGGAGCTGCCGTCACTGAGCAGATACGCGTGCCGATAGGTCGCGCGGTCCAGGGCCGCGGTGTGGTGCGAGGAGTGCAGCGAATTCGCGTGAGCCAGGGCCGAGGCGAGTCTCTCGACCGTGACGTCGGGAAGATCGAAGGAGTTGAGCGCCCGACCCAGGAGTCGCTCGAGGTGCGTCTCGGTTGTCTCATACGGATCGTTCAAGGTGGGTCTCCAGGCCGTCGCCACAAGTAACACGTTGATTGCTAAAAGTAGCCCCTGGGTCTGACAACGCGTCCTGCCTTAAGAAAAACGTAGCAACTCTTTGTGAAGTTCCCCGGATCACGCCAACCGGCATATGGTGCGGCTCAGTTGATGTCGTACAGCTCCCGATACGAGGGGAACACCCCACCTGGTCCCGCTGTCCCGGTGGTCGTGAGGACCGCGTTCACGATCGCCCTGGTCACGGCATCCGCGCCCGCGGCCAGCACATTGTTGAATACGAGAGGGTTTTTGGCCGGGAGCGGGACGGCACCCGTCGCGAGGGTGAAGACGGTGTCCCCGTCGCTCATCAGATGGACCGGCCGAACGGCGCGCGCGATGCCGTCGTGCGCCGTGCCCGCGAGCTTCTGCGCCTGGGCGCGGGTGAGGTCGGCGTCGGTCGCGACCACCGCGAGGGTGGTGTTGAGCGGGGGCGGCCCGCTCGCCTTCCGGGTTTCGTCCAGCCGCCGCAGTGCCGCCGTGTGAACACCCGGCGGCGGATACTCGACCGGCCCGTCGAAGTAGCGCCCGTACACCACTCCGGTGAGCGGATCGACCGCCGAGCCCACCGCGTTGACCACCACCAGCGCGGCGACGGTGACCCCGAGGTCGGCCAGGAACAGGCTCGCTGTGCCGACTCCGCCCTTGATACCGCCGACCACCGCGCCCGTGCCCGCGCCGACACCGCCCGTCTCCACCGGGGCCCCCGTCTCCACCGGGGCCCCCGTCTCCGTACGGGCCGCCGCCTCGATCGCGGCCCGCCCGGTCGACGCGTCCGGCCGGACCCCGAAATCCCCGCCGCGGCCCAGGTCGAAGACACAGGCGGCGGGCACCACCGGCACGACCTGCCCGGGGCCGCCGACCGGGACGCCGCGGCCCCGCTCCTCCAGCCACGCCATCACCCCGGCCGCCGCGTCGAGGCCGTACGCGCTGCCCCCGGTCAGAACGACGGCGTCGATCCGCTGGACCAGATTGCGCGGATCCAGCGCGTCCGTCTCCCGGGTGCCGGGGCCGCCGCCGCGCACATCCACCGCGGCGATCGCGCCGCCATCCGGCGCGAGCACCACGGTGGTGCCGCTGAGCGCCCGCCCGCCCGGCACGCGCGCGTGGCCGACGCGCAGACCGGCCACATCCGTCAGTGCGTCGTTCCTGGTCGTCTCACTCATGCCCCCTGCGTATCACGCGGATACGGCGCCTCAAACGGATGCGGGCGTCTCGAACGTTCACGATGTCCTACGCGGACACGGTGTCCTACGCGTATGCGGGTGCCCTGCGGGGATACGGGCGGCTCACGCGGATGCGCGCGTCCGGGACCGGTAGGTGGGGGTGACCCCGGCCGAGACCGTCGTCATCGCGACCGGACCGGCCGCGAGCACCGACGGCCGCACGCAGCCACTGGGTCGTCAGCGCCAGCCGCATGATCAGATAGCCGACGACGGCGACGGTCCCGTCGTTCTCGTTGAACGCGCGGGGCACCCCGGCCGCGTACACCAGCACACCGACGATCTGCCCCCTGCTATCCCTGCTGCCTCTGCTGCCTCTGCTGCCCGGAGTGGCCGAGGACGTCATGCGTCCAGCACAGCGGGGTCCGGGCGACCGCGCGCCGGGCGGCCGGGCCCGTACGGGCCGAGTGGGCTAAGCGGTCACCCCAGGGCCTGACGGCATGACGTCACAGCGAGCGCGGTCACCCCGCCCTGCCTACGGTGGCCCGGTGACCGAGCCACTCCCGAGCCCGGACGGGCCAGCCGCGAGCCAGGACGGCCCGGGCCGCGCCACACCCCCGCCCGGATCGGGCGCCCCCGCCGCGAACGCTGCCGACGCCGAGGACCCCGCCACCGCGGGCGGTGGAGCCGCCGCGCGAACCGGGGGAGGCACGGGAAGCGCGGCAGCGGGCGTCGTCGCCGGGAGCGCCGGACGAGCGCCCGGCCCCGGGGGCGCCGGGGGTGGCGAGGGTGCCGGGGGTGCCGGGGGAACGCCCGCCTCCGCCGGGGCGGCCACCCGGGCTGCCGGATCGGTGCAGCTGCGCGCCTCCGCCGTGGGCGCGGCCGTCTCCGCGCTGCTGATCCTCGCGATCGTCTTCGGCAGCCGGCTGCTGCGCGACTTCGACTCCGCCCTCCTTCCCTACGCGGTCGCCACGGTCTTCCTCGCCTTCGGCGTCGCCTACCGCTACACCGTCTGGATCTCCTCTCCCGGCGCGGGCCGCCTCCTCACCCGGGGGTGGCGTGCCTTCTTCTCCCTCGACAACTTCCGCCGGGCACCCACCGCACTGCCGAGGATGATCGCCACCTATCTCGGCTTCCAGAAGTTCCTGGGCGCCCGCTCCCGGGCCCGCTGGGCGGCCCATCAGCTGATCTTCTGGGGGTGTGTGCTCGCCGCGCTGATCACCTTCCCGCTGACCTGGGGCTGGTTCACCTTCACCTCGGACACCGGCGCGGGCCCCGGCTACGAGATGCGGATCTGGGGGATCGAGGTCATGGACTTCGACGCGCTGAACGTCTTCGGCTGGCTGATGTTCCACGGGCTCGACATCGCGGCCGTCCTGGTCATCCCCGGGGCCTCGTACTTCCTGTGGCGCAGGATGAAGGACCGGGGAGTCGGCACCGGCCAGCGGTTCGCCTACGACCTCGTCCCGCTGATCGCCCTGATCGTCATCGCCGTGACGGGTCTCCTCCTCACCTTCTCGTCGCTCTTCCTGCACGGCGGCGGCTACTCGTTCCTCGCGATCCTCCACATGGTGTCGGTGGTCTTCACCCTGATCTACATCCCGTTCGGGAAGTTCTTCCACATCGTCCAGCGGCCCGCCGCCGTCGGGATGCAGCTCTTCAAATACACCGCCCGCCGGGACGAGCAGCTCTTCGCCTGCCGCCGCTGCGGCGAACCGATCGACACCACCCCCTACGTCGAGAACCTCCAGGGCACCATGCGGGATCTGCAACTCGGCTTCGACACCTGGGCCGAGTACTGCCCCCGGTGCAAACGGGTCCTGCGCGGCAGCGCGTATCTCTCCCAGGTCAAGCAGGGCTTCAAATGACGGCGGACCGGTCCGTCCCGGCGGCCCATGGGCCCGCGGCCCCGGCGCCCGACACCCTCGCGGCTGTGGGCCCGCCCGCTGTCGGCCGGCGCCCGCCCGCAGTGGGACATCCGGCGGCCGTTCCCCTCGACCCTTCCATCGCCCCGCCCGGCACCCGGAACTTCCGGGACGCCGGAGGCATCCCCGCCGATCAGTGGCACGCCGATCAGAACGGCGAGACCCTCGTCCCCACCCACTGCTGCTTCTGCGGCGTCCAGTGCGGGATGTATCTCCGGGTGGACCGCGCGGGCAAGGTGTTCGGCGTCGAACCCCGTAACCACGACATCAACCGGATGCGGCTGTGCCCCAAGGGCATCAACGCCTACCAGCAGGTCAACCACCCCGACCGGCTCACCGCCCCACTGCTGCGCCGCTCCCGCGACGAGCCGTTCCGGGAGGCGTCCTGGGAAGAGGCCCTCGACTTCACCGTCGCCGAGATCGGACGCATCCAGAGCCGGTACGGCAACGACGCCTTCGGGCTGCTCGGCGGTGCCAGCCTGTTCACCGAGAAGACCTATCTGGTGGGCAAGTTCGCCCGGGTCGCCCTCCGCACCCGGCATGTCGACTACAACGGCCGGCTCTGCATGGTCTCCGCCGCCGGGGCCAACAAACTCGCCTTCGGCATCGACCGGGCGGGCAACCCCTTCTCGGACATCCTTCTCACCGACTGCCTGCTGATCGCCGGCTCCAATGTCGGCGAGTGCTTCCCCGTGCTGACCCAGTACGTCTGGGGAGCCCGGGACCGGGGCGCGAGCCTCATCGTCGTCGATCCGCGCGAGACGGCGATCGCCCGCACCGCCGACATCCATGTCGCCCTCAAGCCCGGCACCGACTCCGCGTTCTTCAACGCCGTACTCAATGTGCTCGTCCAGGAGGGCCTCACCGACGAGACATACCTCGCGGCGCACACCACAGGCTGGACCGAGGTGCGCGCCCAAGCCGCCGCATACCCGCCTGCGCGGGCCGCCGCGATCTGCGGAGTCCCCGCCGAACAGATCGTCCAGGTCGCCCGCGCCTTCGGCAGCGCCGACCGGGCCATGGCCTGGCACGCCCGGGGCATCGAGCACCACTCGCAGGGCGTCGAGAACTGCCTCACCGTCATCAACCTCTGTGCCGCCACCGGCAACATCGGGAGACCCGGCGCCGGATACGGCACCCTCACCGGCCAGGGCAACGGTCAGGGCGGCCGGGAGCACGGCCAGAAGTCCGACCTCCTCCCCGGCGGGCGCTCGATCGGCAACGCGGAGCACCGCCGCCAGATCTGCGAGATCTGGGGCATCGACGAGTCCGAACTCCCGTCGGCCGGGACATCCATGATGGAGATGGTCTGGCAGATGCGGCGCGGTGAGATCCGCGGACTCATCGGCATCTGCAACAACCCCTTCGTCTCCCTCCCGCACTACCGCACGGTCAGAGAGGGCTACGACGCCACCGAGTTCCACGCCCAGTTCGACTTCTTCCTCTCCGAAACAGCGGCCAACGCCCATGTCGTCTTCCCCGTCACCACCTGGGCCGAGGACGAGGGCGTGATGGCCAACGCCGAGGCCCGTGTCGTCAAGCACAACAAGGCCCAGGAGCCACCCCCGGGCGTACGGACCGACACCTGGGTGATCTGTCAGCTCGCGCAACGGCTCGGCGCGGGCGGCAAATTCGCCTTCGCCGGATCGCGCGAGGTCTTCGAGGAACTGCGGGTCGCGTCCGCCGGCACCGTCAACGACTACTACGGCATCACCTACGAGCGGCTGGAGGAGACCGGCGGGATCGCCTGGCCCTGCCCGTCCACCGACCACCCGGGCACCCCCCGGCTCTTCGAGGATGGGAAGACCTACCACCCCGACGGCAGAATCCATCTCCAGGCCGTCGACTGGCATCCCCCGGTGGACCCCTACAGCGACGAGTACCCCATGACACTCACCACCGGCCGTACCGTCGCCCACTTCCTCTCCGGCAACCAGACCCGCAGGCTCGGCGCCCTGGTCGAACAGACCCCCCGCCCCTGGGTGGAGGTCCACCCCTCTCTCGGCTTCCGCTCCGGTGACCCGGTCCGTGTGGTGACCCGGCGCGGCAGTGCGGTCTTCCCCGCCCTGGTCACCGAGGCCATCCGCCCCGACACCGTCTTCGTGCCCTACCACTGGCCGGCCCCCACGGCCGCCAACGAACTCACCATCGACGCACTCGACCCCCGTTCCAAGATTCCCGAGTACAAGGTCTGCGCCTGCCGCGTCGAAGCCGCCGAACGGATCGACGAGGTGCCCGAACCGCCCACCGCCCCCGGCCACCGGGCCTACCCGGAGACACAGGTCTCCCGGACCGACCCCCTGCCGCCCACGGCACCTCAGGGCCGTGGCACCGCCGAGAGGAGCTGACTCCCGTCGTGATGGGCAGAACGATCTTCATCGACCCGGGCCGCTGCATCGGCTGCCAGGCATGTGTCTCGGCCTGCCGCGAATGCGATTCGCACCGCGGTAAATCCATGATCCATCTCGACTACCCCGACGAGGGGCACTCGGTCGCCTCCCTTCCCACGGTCTGTATGCACTGCGAGGACCCGGTCGCGCCGTGCGCCGAGGTCTGCCCCGCCGACGCGATCCTCGTCACCGCCGACGGCGTGGTGCAGCAGGCCGACACCTCCCGCTGCATCGGCTGTGCCAACTGCGTCAACGCCTGCCCCTTCGGCGTACCCAAGATCGATCTTGCGGCGAAACTCCAGATGAAGTGCGACCTCTGCTACGACCGCACCTCCTACGGCCTCGCTCCCATGTGCGCCACGGTCTGTCCCACCGGGGCGCTCTTCTACGGAACCCTCGACGAACTCAGGGCCGAACGCCCCGGGGTCCAGGTCGCCGACTCCTTCACCTTCGGCAGTACGACGGTCAGCACCGGCGTCGCGATGGTCGTCCCGGCGGACAAGGTGCGCTGGCCGGTCCCGGGCGGCCTGCCCGTCGTCGAGGTGAACGGGGTGGATGTGCGGTGAGCGTCACCGACCAGCCTCCCGCCGGGCGACCGGGCTCCCCGGGCGACGCCGCCCAGCGCGCCCTGCACGACCGCATCGGCGCGGACTCGCTCACGACCCGCCGCGACTACCTCCGGATCGTCGCCACCGTCTCCGGCGGACTCGCCGTCGGAGGCGTCGGGGTCGCGGCCGGTGTGCTCCACCGGCACGGTGACCACGAGACCATTCCCGAGCCCAAGAGGATCGCGGACCAGCTCGCGCCCGGCGAGGCACTCGCCTTCCGCTACCCCGGTGACGAGGACCGCGCCGTCGCCGTACGGCTGCGGGACGGCTCCCTCGTCGGCTACTCGGCCGTCTGCACCCATCTCGCCTGCGCCGTACTCTTCCGGGCCGACCGGGGGACGGAAGGTGAGCTGCTCTGCCCCTGCCACGAGGGAGTCTTCGACGTCCGCACCGGTGAGGTCACCGCCGGGCCACCGCCGAGAGCGCTGCCCAGGGTGATCGTCAGCGAGGACGTCGACGGCAGTATCTGGGCCGTCGCCACCGCCCGCTCCGGCGAGAACGACCAGGAAGCCTGGTGCCGCCAGTTCGCCGATGTGGCCCCGGACCGCGCGGTCGAGATCGGCTGCCCCGGGGCGAAGGTCCCCAGGGCCCCGGAGACACCGGGCGGCCAGGCATGAGCGACCCGCACCCGCCCCGGGAGCCGGACGGTGAACCGCGCGGCCCGGGGTCCGCCGCCACCGGCCGGCCTGCCGCCGGCTCCGGCCCCGCGTACCGGGCGGGCAGTGCGGAGCCCCGGCTCAACCGTCCCGTACCGGAGCGCTATCCACAGATCCGGGCCACCAGCGGCTATGGCGACCCACGGACCCGGCACACCGGCCCGGGGCCCGGGGCCGGCGGGGAACAGGAGCCCGAGCGGTCCGCCCGGCTCAACGCCCGGCTCGTCATGGTGATGGCTGTGGTGACCGGCCAGCTCTGGGGGCTGACCGTGGTGGTCGATGAATGGATGCGGGGTGACACCGGCACCGCCTGGTGGGGCGCCGGCTTCCTCTGTCTGTCGTTCCTGGTGGTCCTGGGCCTGTGGCGGCTCGACCCGAAGGACCGTTGACCGGGGAGCCGGGGAGCCGGAGAGCCGGAGAGCCGGGAGCCCGGGGAGCGGGGGAGTCGCGGAGTCCGGCGAGCAGGAGAGCGGGGGCCACCGGCCCGGGACGCCAGAGCGGGACACCGGGCCGGACACCGGGCCTGGCCGGGCGGGGCTGACGGGACACCTGCCCGCGCGACGCCCGACGCCGCCGTACCCTGGAAGCATGAGCACCGCCCCCACCCCCGGACCGCGAGACGCGAAGCCTCCTCGGTCGCAGACTCCGAAGCCGAGGATCGACTTCGACGATCCGCTGGACCAGCAGTCCTCGGACGATACGGACCGCGGGTGGGGTGAGCGGACTCTCACGGGCGGCGACGGCACCGCCGATCTGGCACGCTTCCTCGACGAGAAGCCGCCGCACCACATCTGAGGCTTCGCTACGGCCGTTCGGGCCCGGTGTCCCGCTGCGGCGACTGAGGTGACTGAGGTGACTGCGCCACCAGCGTGTCCCGGATCTCCTTCAGCACCTCCAGCTCGGACAGCTCCACGACCTCCTTGGTGCCTTCCTTCGCCGCGTCCCTGGCAGCCTTGCGCGCCAGATACTTCGACATGGGCAGCACCATCAGGAAGTACACGACGGCGGCCGTGATCAGGAAGCTCAGCGCGGCTCCGAGGACGGAACCCCACAGGATCCTGATGCCGTCGACCTCGCCGTTCACCACCTTGCAGGTGCCCTTGATACAGGAGCTGTAGGAGTCGAGGTCCTTGGTGCCGAAGGCGCCGACCAGGGGGTTGATGACGCCCTTCACCACGGAGTTCACAACCTGGGTGAACGCCGCGCCGATGACGACCGCGACAGCCAGATCGATCACATTGCCGCGCATCAGGAAGGCTTTGAAGCCATCCAGGACGCTGACCTTCTTCTCGCTCACTACGGAGCCTCATTTCACATGTACAACAGGGGACGCAGCCCAACCCTCCGGGCGCTCCGCAATCTACGACAGCGTCCGGTCGCGCTGTCCACTCCGTACCTGCGAAGTGATGACGGGGCGGTACGTCTGTGCGAGTGCCTGGCTGAATGCCGGGACGAATGCCTGCATGAAACGGTGTGGCGCCTGCCTGCAACCCTTCATGGCTCAGCACACCGTCACCGCCAGCCGTGAGGTCGCCCCCGCCCCCGCCAACTCCGTAGCGGTGGCGCGCGGGACGGACAGGACCACCAGCGCGCCACCCTCCCCGGTGGCGTCGTCCAGCCTCGGCACTTCGGTCACCCGGGCGCCCGCCGCCACCACCCGGGCGTCGGGCGGCTCCTCTTGGCCCTGGTGCCGACCAGGGGACGAGCGCTGGTGCCGGCCCGGAGACGATTCGGGTGCGGCGATCACATCGACCCGGTCTCCCGGCCGCAGCAGCCGGACGGTCGCGGCGTCCGCGATACGCACCGGGGCGGAGACCATCTCGGCGGCGAGCGGGGGCGTCCGGCGCGGGCCCTCTGCCGACGCCCCGCCGTCCCGGTCGTCCGCGCCCCGGGCACCCGAAGCCGTCAGCGCCGCCGCTGTCAGGGCGAGACCGGCCGCCAGCGCCCGCCGTCGCCGCCGCATGGCCCGCCGCAACCGGTGCGCCCCGCCGCGCACCCGCAGAGGAGGGAACTCCGGCACCCGCAACGGCTCGGGCACCGGCAGGGCAGGCAGCCCCGGAGCGCCGGAGGAGCCGACCCGGGAGGAGAAAGAGGAGAAAGAGGACAAAGGGAACGAGGAGGCAGGACCAGCCGGAGAGGAACGGGAGGAGGGCGGAGAGCACGGAGAGGACGTGGAGCGCGAGGAGCGGGAGGAGGAAGAAGACGAGGAGGAGGCAGGAGAAGGAGATCGCGACATGGGCACGCACCGCCTGTGGTCGAGGAGTGGCCCCGGCCCTGACCGGCCGGGTGCTCCTCACGATCCACTGTTCGCCACGATCCCGCCGACGCCTGTGGACAGCCGCCCAGTTGTGGAAAACTCCCTCACCCCGTCGTGCGCCCCGTCCCCGGGTTCCCGACCACCAGTCCCCCTACGGAAGCTCGAACCCCAGCTCCCACCCGTCGTGCGCCCGCACACACAGACAGTCGCGTTCCCCGTTCGCGGGCAGCGCCTCCACCGCGTCGAAGAGCACCTCACGCAGATGCGCCACCTTCTCGCCGAAGACCCGCATCACCTCCGTGTGCGAAACCCCGTCGCCCGTCTCCGTACCCGCGTCCAGGTCCGTGACCAGCGTCAGCGAGGTGTAGCAGAGGGCAAGTTCACGGGCGAGCACCGCCTCCGGGTGCCCGGTCATCCCCACCACCGACCAGCCCGCCGCCGCATGCCACCGTGACTCCGCCCGGGTGGAGAACCTGGGCCCCTCCACGACCACCAGCGTCCCGCCGTCGATCGCCTCCCAGGTCCGTCCGCGCGCGGCCTTAAGGGCCACGGCACGACCCGCCGGGCAGTAGGGGTCGGCGAAGGTCGTGTGGACAACATTCGGAATCACCCCGTCCGCGCGGGGCTCGCCATCGAAGTAGGTCTGCGTCCTCGTCTTCGTACGGTCCACCAGCTGATCGGGCACGAGCAGCGTGCCCGGCCCGTACTCCGGACGCAGTCCGCCCACCGCGCACGGGGCCAGCACCTGCCGTACGCCAACGGAGCGCAGGGCCCACAGATTGGCGCGGTAGTTGATGCGGTGGGGCGGGACATGGTGGCCGCGGCCGTGCCGGGGGAGGAAGGCGACCTTCCGGCCGCCCACCTCGCCGAGGAAGAGGGAGTCGCTCGGGCTGCCGTACGGCGTGTCCACCTGGATCTCGGTCACGTCCTCCAGGAAGGAGTAGAGGCCCGAGCCGCCGATCACACCGATCTCTGCGTTCGCGTTCACCATGCCGGTCACACTATCGACCGCGCCGTCGACGTCCCAGTGCGCACCGAGAACCTCCTCGCGAGGACCCGCACTGCGAGACCCCGCCCTCGTACGGACCGCTCCAGACACCACCACGCCCGATACGCCGGGGACCCCCGCCG
>NZ_JBSGUP010000160.1:0-13763 GCF_053607985.1 Streptomyces sp. NPDC055078 | reverse complement strand
TCCCTGTCCCTTCCGTATCCCTTCCGCCGCGCGGCGGACCCGCGCGGCGGACTGGCGCAAGGGGTGAGGGTGCCCGGCCAACACGTTCGCGGAGGGCCTGGCGACCGGCCAACCGTTCCGCGGAAGTGCCGGACGAACGCGGCGCCGACCGGTTCACGGGGCGCGTGACGGGCCCGGGGCGCGCGAAGGACCCGCGCGGCCGGTTCGCGCAGGACCTGGCCGGGGTGCGGCGGCGCGGCGACGCGGCGGTGGGGGCGGGGCGCGAAGGACCTCCCGCCGGGCCGCGCGTTCGGATGCCTGAGCGAGTCCCTCCGAGGCCGGCGGTGCTCCCGTCGGGCAGCGCGGATGGGGACCAAGGTGGCGGTGACGCAGATCACCGCAAATACCGCGAAGACTCCCTTTGCGACCACGGTGGCCGGGCGTGCGCCGGGATCGCGATCAAGCGAAGAGGAAGCGGAACCCTCAGCGCCACTTGGAGACACCCCGAATCCCGTCTCAGTTCACCTTCCGTTCATCCAGGTTACTTACGTTCGCCGGGCCACTGACGTCCATAGATTGCCTGGGTAAATGGAACACATCACGCTGCTGCTCGCGATTGTGATCGTGACAGCTCTCGTGTTCGATTTCACGAACGGTTTCCACGACACCGCCAACGCGATGGCGACGACCATCTCGACCGGCGCCCTGAAGCCCAAGACCGCGGTGGCCATGTCCGCGGTTCTCAATCTCGTCGGCGCGTTCCTGTCCGTGGAGGTCGCCAAAACGATCTCCAGCGGAATCGTCAACGAGGCAGGCATCACCCCCGAAGTCATTTTCGCGGCGCTCGTCGGCGCCATCCTCTGGAACCTGATGACCTGGCTGATCGGCCTGCCGTCCAGTTCCTCGCACGCGCTCATGGGCGGTCTGATCGGCGCCACGATCGCCTCGGTCGGGATCAGCGGTGTCAACGGTGGCACGGTCGTCACCAAGGTGCTGATCCCCGCCATAGCCGCCCCCCTCGTCGCCGGTATCGCGGCCTACCTCGCCTCCAGGCTGACGTACCGGATCGGCCGGAACACCGACGACAAGGCGACCGCCAAGGGCTATCGCACGGGCCAGATCGCGTCCGCGGGTCTGGTCTCGCTGGCCCACGGCACCAATGACGCGCAGAAGACGATGGGCATCATCACGCTGGCGCTCGTCGCCGGCGGCGTACTCAACCCCGGTTCCAACCCCCCGATGTGGGTCATCGTGTCCGCCGGTATCGCGATCGCGCTGGGGACCTACCTCGGCGGCTGGCGCATCATCCGCACGATGGGCAAGGGCCTGACCGACCTCCAGCCGCAGCAGGGCTTCGCCGCCCAGACCAGCGCGGCCAGCGTCATCCTCGCCTCGTCCAACCTCGGTTTCTCGCTCTCCACGACCCATTCCTGCTCCGGCGCGGTGATGGGCGCGGGTCTGGGCCGCAAGGGCGGTGTGGTCCGCTGGTCCACGGCCACCCGGATGTTCGTGGCCTGGGGTCTGACCCTGCCGGCCGCGGCCCTGGTCGCGGCGGGTTCGGAGTATGTGACCAAGCAGGGCGACTGGGGCGTCGCGGCCGTCGCGGTCTTCCTGGTCGCCTCGTGCGCCGCGATCTGGCTGGTCTCGCGCCGCCAGGTGGTCGACCACACCAATGTCAACGATGTGGACCAGGACGGCGAACCCGCGGGCGTCGTGACCGCGGCCGTCGCGGCCGTCGCCCCGCCGCCGGCCGGTGTCACCTCGCAGCAGGACCTTAAGACGACCATTCCGGGCCCCGCGCCCGCCGCCCCCGAAGCCGGCCCGACGAGCCCGGCCGCGGTGTAAGGACGGATTCGGCATGAAAATCGACTGGGCAGCCCTCGGTTCCGTCTTCGGCGTGAGCCTTGTCGCCACCGTCGCTCTGGTGGGTCTGTTCACCCTCGGGATCATCGGACTCAGCAAGCAGGCTTCGGCGGCGGGCGGCGGGACCTCCGTGGCACTCGCGCGGACTGGCGCGTACGCCTGTTTCGCGCTCTGTGTGGCGGCCGTGTCGTACGGGATCTATCTGATCGTCGCCTGACCGCACATCCTCACCACCCGTCCCACCGGCCGGGCCGGACATCCTTCGGGTGCCGGTCCGGTCCGCTTGTGTGCACGGGCCGGTAAGCCTCGCGCATCGGGGCCGCCATGCGGACCGGTGCACGGGCCGGTGCACGGGCCGGTGCCTTGTGTATCGGGCCGCCATGCGGACCGGCGGCGTCCGGACGGGGTGGCCGGTTTCCGCGCCTCCCGGGGGTCCGCGCCCGAGTGTGGGTCTCAGCACACTGTCCCGTCGCAGGTCAACGGCAGGTTGACGGGTGTTCTCACAGCGTGGTGGACTTCCGGGGCCATCACGACGGCAACAGAGGAAGCCGGTGCAAATCCGGCGCGGTCCCGCCACTGTCACCGGGGAGTCATCCCCGGAAGCCAGGAACTCTCACCGTCGATCACGTCGAACCAGGGCGCGGACACCCTGAGTGAGGACATATCGCCATGCCTGGCTGCGGTTCAGCACCTGCCCCGAGTACTGCCCTGAGCCCGGTTGACGGTCCAGGGCCCGTCCGGAACGAGACACCGGCCTGAACCCATGCGTGCCGACCGAGTATTCGTGTACGGCGCCACAGCCGGACTGGCCGGCGATCTGCTGCTGGGTGATCCTCGCCGGGGGCACCCGGTCGCCGCGTTCGGGCGGGTCGCGGGCGCCGTCGAACGGGTCCTGTGGCGTGACCACCGCGGCTGGGGCGCACTGCACACCGCCGTGTGCGCCGGAGGCGCGACCGCGGCGGCCGTGCTTCTCGCGCGCGGGGCGCGTTCCAGTCCCGCCGCGTCCCTGGCCCTGACCGCAGCGGCAACCTGGACCGTTGTCGGCGGTACGTCACTGGGGCGCGAGGCCCGCGCCATCGGCGACGCGCTCGCCGCCCGGGACCTGGAGCTGGCCAGAGAGCGGCTGCCGCGGCTGTGCGGGCGCGATCCGCAGTCCCTGGACGAGGCCCAGGTCGCCCGTGCGGTGGTGGAGTCCGTCGCCGAGAACACCTCAGACGCCGTGGTGGGCGCGCTCCTGTGGGGAGCCCTCGCGGGCGTGCCGGGGCTGGTGGGCTTCCGCGCCGTCAACACCCTGGACGCGATGGTCGGCCACAAGTCACCCCGCTATCGGCGGTTCGGCTGGGCATCGGCACGCCTCGACGACCTCGCCGGCTGGCCGGGAGCACGGCTGACGGCGGCACTCGCCGTTCTCGCGGGCGGGCAGCCGCGTACGGCCGTACGGGCCTGGCGGGCCGACGCGCACCGGCATCCGAGCCCCAACGCGGGCCCCGTGGAGGCGTCGTTCGCCGGTGCCCTCGGGGTACGGCTCGGCGGGACCCTCGCGTACGGCGGCCGGGTCGAGCACCGGCCGGCGCTCCACACCGGGGGGCGTCCGGTGGAGACGGGGGACATCGAACGGGCCGTCAGGCTGTCACGGCGGGTGAGTCTGCTCGCCCTGGGCGCGGGTGTCACCGGCCGGCTGCTGTTCCGGCGGCTGTCCCGGCAGGTCCCGCCGCGCGCACCCCGGCGCGTTCTCCGTTCCGTACGGGGAGCGGTCCGATGACCGGCCGCCGGGGACGCGGCGGCGGGCTGCTCGTCGCGGGTACGACGTCCGACGCGGGCAAGAGCGTCGTCACCGCGGGGATCTGCCGCTGGCTGGTGCGGCAGGGTGTGAAAGTCGCGCCCTTCAAGGGGCAGAACATGTCCCTCAATTCGTTTGTGACGCGCGAGGGCGCGGAGATCGGCCGCGCGCAGGCGATGCAGGCGCAGGCGGCCCGGGTCGAGCCGACGGCGCTGATGAACCCCGTTCTGCTCAAACCCGGGAGCGACCGCAGCAGTCAGGTCGTTCTGCTGGGCAAGCCGGTGGGCGAACTGAGCGCCCGCGGGTTCTTCGGCGGGCCGTCCGCCGGGAGGGCGCTGCGCGGCGGCCGGCGGGAGGAGTTGCTGTCCACGGTCGTGGAGTGCCTGGAAGAGCTGCGGAGCACCTACGACGCCGTGATCTGCGAGGGGGCGGGCAGTCCCGCCGAGATCAATCTGCGGCGCACGGACATCGTGAACATGGGCGTCGCCCGCGCCGCCCAACTCCCGGTGCTCATCGTCGGGGACATCGACCGCGGCGGTGTCTTCGCCTCCTTCTTCGGTACGACCGCACTGCTCGGCGCGGCCGATCAGCGGCTGGTGGCCGGGTATCTCGTCAACAAGTTCCGCGGCGATGTGTCGTTGCTGGAGCCGGGGCTCGACATGCTCGAAGGGCTCACCGGGCGGCGGACCTACGGGGTGCTGCCGTACGCGCACGGGCTGGGCATCGACGAGGAGGACGGGCTGCGGGTGTCCCTGCGCGGGGCCGTCCGCGAGTCGGCCGTGGCGCCGCCCGTCGGTGAGGACTTGCTGCGGGTCGCGGTGTGTGCGGTGCCGCTGATGTCCAACTTCACCGATGTGGACGCGCTGGCGGCGGAGCCGGGGGTGATCGTGCGGTTCGTGGACCGGCCCGAGGAACTGGCCGACGCGGATCTCGTGATCGTGCCGGGAACCCGGGGCACGGTCCGTGCGTTGGAGTGGCTGAGGGAGCGGGGACTGGCGCGGGAGCTGGCGCGCAGGGCGGCCGATGGGCGTCCGGTGCTGGGGATCTGCGGCGGGTTCCAGGTGCTCGGTGAGCACATTGAGGATGAGGTCGAGTCACGGGCAGGTTCCGTGACCGGTCTGGGACTGCTGCCCGTGCGGGTGCGGTTCGCGGCCGAGAAGACACTTGCGAGGCCGACGGGCACAGCGCTCGGCGAGCGCGTGGATGGGTACGAGATCCACCACGGCGTCGCCGAGGTGCTGGGCGGAGCGGCCTTCCCCGGGGGCTGCCGGGTCGGTGAGGTGTGGGGCACCCACTGGCACGGCTCATTGGAGAGTGACGGCTTCCGGCGGCAGTTCCTGAGACAGGTCGCGAGCGCCACCCACCGGCGTTTCGTGCCCGCTGAGGACACGTCGTTCGGAGCGCTCCGCGAGGAGCAGCTGGACCGGCTCGGCGACCTCGTCGAAGAACACGCTGACACGGACGCGCTCATGCGGCTCATCGAGCAGGGCGCGCCCGCAGGACTTCCTTTCATCGCCCCTGGCGCACCCACAGAATCCGGAGCACCCGCATGAGCACTGTGCTGCTGTTGTCGACCGCCGACACGGACCTGCTGGCGGCCCGCGCCTCCGGCGCGCCGTACCGGATCGGCAATCCGACGCGTGTCGATGTGACCGAGGAGCTGCCCGCGCTGATCGACGGCGCGTCGGTCGCCGTCGTCCGGCTGCTGGGCGGCAAGCGGGCCTGGGAGGACGGGCTGGCGGCGCTGCGGGCCTCGGGGATTCCGACGGTGCTGCTCGGTGGGGAGGCCGTCCCCGACGCGGAGTTGATGGCCGAGTCGTCGGTGCCCGCGGGGGTGGTCGCCGAGGCGCTGCGGTATCTCGTCGAGGGCGGCCCGGGCAATCTCGTGGAGCTGGCCCGCTTCCTCTCCGACACCGTGCTGCTGACCGGGCAGGGGTTCGCGGGGCCGCAGGAGATGCCCCAGTGGGGGGTGCACGGCGCCAGGGTCCACCGGGAGGGGCTGCCGACCGTCGGGGTGCTGTTCTACCGCGCCCACGAGCTGTCCGGGAACACCTCGTTCGTCGATGTGCTGTGCGAGCGGATCGAGGCCCGGGGGGCCAACGCCCTGCCGGTGTTCGTCGGTTCGCTGCGCGGCGCCGATCCGGCGCTGTACGACCTGCTGGGGCAGGCCGACGCGCTGGTCGCGACCGTACTCGCCGCGGGGGGCACCAACGCCTCCGAGGCCAGTGCGGGCGGCGATGACGAGGCATGGGACATCGGGGCGCTCGCCGAGCTGAACGTCCCCGTGCTGCAGGGGCTGTGCCTCACCTCATCCCGCCGGGTGTGGGAGGCGTCGGACGCCGCGCTCTCCCCCATGGACGCGGCGATGCAGGTCGCCATCCCCGAGTTCGACGGGCGGATCGTCACGGTCCCGTTCTCGTTCAAGGAGGACGGCCCCGACGGCGTCCCGGTGTACACGGCGGATCCGGAGCGGGCCGCGCGGGTCGCCGGGATCGCCGTGCGGCACGCCCGGCTGCGGCACAAGCCGAACGCGGAGAAGAAGCTCGCGCTCGTCTTCACCGCCTATCCGACGAAGCACTCCCGGGTCGGCAACGCGGTGGGCCTCGACACCCCGGCGTCCGCCGTGCGGCTCCTGGACGCCCTGAGGGACGCCGGATATCTCGTCGAGGGCTACCCGGACGAGGGGGACGAGCTGATCCACCGGCTCATCGCCGCCGGTGGTCACGATGTGGAGTGGCTGACCGAGGAGCAGCTGAGCGCCGCGCCCGCGCGGGTGCCCCTCGCGGACTACCGGGCCTGGTTCGAGGCGCTGGAGCCGTCGCTGCGGGACGGGATGCTGGAGCACTGGGGCGAGCCACCGGGCTCGCTGTATGTCGACGGCGACGATGTCGTGCTGGCCTCGCTCCGGTTCGGGAACGTCATCGTGATGATCCAGCCGCCGCGCGGCTTCGGTGAGAACCCGATCGCGATCTACCACGACCCGGACATGCCGCCCTCCCATCACTACATGGCGGCCTACCGGTGGCTGGAGGAGTCGTTCGGCGCCGACGCGATCGTCCACCTGGGCAAGCACGGCACCATGGAGTGGCTGCCGGGCAAGGGGCTGGGGCTGTCGGCGGGCTGCGGCCCCGACGCGGTCCTGGGCGAGGTGCCGCTGGTCTACCCGTTCATCGTGAACGATCCCGGTGAGGGCACCCAGGCCAAGCGGCGCGGCCATGCGACGGTCGTGGACCATCTGGTGCCGCCGATGGCGCGCGCCGACACCTACGGCGATCTGGCCAAGCTGGAGCAGCTCCTCGACGAGTACGCGCTCGTCAGCGACCTCGACCCGGTGAAGGCCCCGGCGGTGCGGGCGCAGATCTGGACGCTGGTGAAGGCGGCCGAGCTGCATCACGATCTGCGGGTCGACGAGCAGCCGGGCGACGACGACTTCGACGAGTTCGTCATGCATATCGACGGCTATCTCTGTGAGATCAAGGACGTCCAGATCCGGGACGGCCTGCATGTGCTGGGCGGTGGCCCGGAGGCCGAGCCCCGGGTCAATCTGGTGCTGGCCGTCCTGCGCGCCTCCCAGGTCTGGGGTGGGCGGGCCCATGCGCTGCCGGGTCTGCGGGCCGCCCTGGCCGGCCATTTCGGGCTGGTGGAGAAGGAGTTGCTCGCCGCGCCGGGTGCTCCGGTGAAGGTTCCCGACGGCCTCACCTCGCTGGTGGACGGCCCGGCGCGGACGGGTGCGGACGCCATCGATCTGCTGGAGCAGCTGTGCCGGCGGCTGGCTGAGGGCCTGGAGTCGCGGGGCTGGGACGCCGCCGCGGTGCCCGCGCTGGTGCGCGAGGAGCTGGACGCCGCACTGCCGGACGCGGTGGCCGTGCTGGAGTTCGCCTGCCGTGAGGTGGTGCCCCGGCTGGCCCGTACCTCGGACGAGATCGACAACATCCTGCTGGCGCTGGACGGCGGATACGTCCCGGCCGGCCCCTCGGGCTCCCCGACGCGCGGGCTGGTCAACGTCCTGCCGACGGGACGGAACTTCTACTCGGTCGACCCCAAGGCGATCCCGTCCCGGCTGTCCTGGGAGGTCGGCCAGGCGCTGGCCGACTCCCTGGTGGAGCGCTATCTCGCCGACACCGGCGGCTATCCGAAGTCGGTCGGTCTCACCGTCTGGGGCACCTCCGCGATGCGCACCCAGGGCGACGACATCGCCGAGATCCTCGCCCTGCTGGGCTGCCGCCCGGTGTGGGACGACGCGTCCCGGCGGGTGACCGGCTTCGAGGTGGTGCCGCTCGCCGAGCTGGGCCGCCCCCGTATCGATGTGACGGTCCGTATCTCCGGCTTCTTCCGGGACGCGTTCCCCCATGTGGTGAGCCTGATCGATGACGCCGTCCGGACCGTGGCCGAACTGGACGAGAGCGCCGACGCCAACTACGTACGGGCGCACGCTGACGAGGACACCGCCGAGCACGGCGACCGGCGGCGTGCCACGGCCCGGGTCTTCGGCTCCAAGCCGGGTGCGTACGGGGCGGGGCTGCTGCCGCTGATCGACGCGCGGAACTGGCGGAGTGACGCGGACCTCGCCGAGGTGTACGCGGTGTGGGGCGGCTATGCGTACGGGCGCGGGCTGGACGGCCGGGCGGCGCGCGGCGACATGGAGACGGCGTTCCGGCGGATCGCGGTGGCGGCGAAGAACGTCGACACGCGTGAGCACGACCTGGTCGACGCCGACGACTACTTCCAGTACCACGGCGGCATGGTGGCGATGGTCCGCCATCTGACCGGCGAGTCCCCCGAGGCGTATGTCGGCGACAGCGCGACGCCCGATCAGGTGCGGACGCGGACGCTCGGTGAGGAGACGCACCGGGTGTTCCGGGCGCGGGTGGTCAACCCCCGGTGGATGGCCGCGATGCGGCGGCACGGCTACAAGGGCGCGTTCGAGATGGCCGCGACCGTGGACTATCTGTTCGGGTACGACGCGACGGCCGGGGTCGTGGACGACTGGATGTACGAGAAGCTCAGCGCCGAGTACGTCTTCGATCCGGAGAACCGGGACTTCATGAAGAAGTCCAATCCCTGGGCGCTGCGGGGCATCTCCGAGCGGCTGCTGGAGGCGGCCGAGCGCGGGCTGTGGGCTGAGCCGGACGCGTCGACGCTGGAGCGGCTGCGGCAGACATATCTCGAACTTGAGGGTGATCTGGAGGGCGACGAGTGAGCGCCCTTCCCCGCCCGGGGCTCCGCCGCCGGGCCGCCGCCGCCCATTCGCCCGGTCCGACAGCCGCGGTTCCATCAACCGCGGGTCCATCAGCCGCAGGTCCATCAGCCGCAGGTCCGACAGCCGCGGGGGTGTCCCCCGTGTCCCGTACACCGGTCGCCGGTGCGACCGCTTTCGCCATCGAGGAGGCCGTATGAGCACGCCCTACCCGTTCACCGCGATCGTCGGGCAGGACGATCTGCGGCTGGCGCTTCTGCTGAACGCGGTGTCGCCGCAGGTCGGCGGGGTGCTGGTGCGGGGTGAGAAGGGGACCGCCAAGTCCACCGCGGTGCGGGCCCTGTCGGCGCTGCTCCCGGAGGTCGTGGTGGTCGCCGGCTGCCGGTTCTCCTGCGATCCTGCCTCCCCCGATCCGGTCTGCCCGGACGGACCGCACGAGGCGGGCGCCGGGCTGGAGCGGCCGGCCCGCATGGTGGAGCTGCCCGTCGGCGCGTCCGAGGACCGGCTCGTCGGGGCCCTCGACATCGAGCGGGCCCTGTCCGACGGAGTCAAGGCTTTCGAGCCGGGGCTGCTCGCGGACGCGCACCGGGGGATCCTGTACGTCGACGAGGTGAACCTGCTGCACGACCATCTGGTCGATGTGCTGCTGGACGCCGCCGCCATGGGCGCCTCCTATGTCGAGCGCGAAGGTGTCTCGGTGCGGCACGCCGCCCGCTTTCTGCTGGTGGGGACCATGAATCCCGAAGAGGGCGAGCTGCGTCCGCAGTTGCTCGACCGGTTCGGTCTGACGGTGGAGGTCGCCGCCTCGCGGGAGCCCGACCTGCGGGTGGAGGTGGTGCGGCGGCGGCTGGCGTACGACGACGACCCGGCCGGGTTCGCGGCGCGCTGGGCCGCTGAGGAGGAGGCGCTGCGGGCGCGGATCGTGGCGGCCCGCGCACTGCTGCCCGAGGTCCGGCTCGGGGACGGCGCGCTCAGGCAGATCGCGGCGACCTGTGCCGCGTTCGAGGTGGACGGGATGCGGGCGGACATCGTGATGGCCCGTACCGCGACGGCGCTGGCCGCCTGGGCGGGGCGCCCGGAGGTGCTCGCCGAGGATGTCCGCCGGGCGGCGCTGCTGGCGCTCCCCCACCGGCGGCGGCGCAATCCGTTCGACGCGCCCGGGCTGGACGAGGAGAAGCTCGACGACACGCTGGAGGAGTTCGGGGGCGCCGGGTCCGACGATCCCGCTCCGGACTCCGAACCCGATCCGGGTTCCGGTCCCGACCCTTCCGATCACGATCCCGCCCCGGAGTCCGACCCCGACCCCGACCCGGATCCCGACGGCGGCGGTGGCGGTGGCGGGCAGCCGCCGGGGGACGGTCCCGGCACTCCGCCCCGGGGCGACGCGCCCGCGCGGCCGGAGCCGGGCGAGGACAGCGATCCGTCCCGGAGCGAGTCCGGCGGGGCAGGTGGCGGTGAACAGCGGCCGGTGCGGGCCGGGGAGCCGTTCCGTACGAAGGTGCTGAGCGTGCCGGGGACGGGCGAGGGTGCCGCCGGCCGCCGGTCGCGCTCGCGGGCCGCGCACGGCAGGACGACGGGTGCGCGACGGCCCAGGGGCGCGCTCACCAAGCTGCATCTGGCGGCGACCGTGCGGGCCGCGGCTCCCCATCAGCGGGCCCGGGGCCGTTCGGGGCCGGGGCTGGTGGTGCGGCGGGACGATCTGCGGCAGTCCGTGCGGGAGGGGCGCGAGTCCAACCTCGTGCTGTTCGTGGTGGACGCCTCGGGCTCGATGGCGGCCCGGCAGCGGATGGGCGCGGTCAAGGGCGCGGTGCTCTCGCTGCTGCTGGACGCCTACCAGCGCCGGGACAAGGTCGGTCTGATCACCTTTCGCGGCAAGGACGCCGAGGTGGCCCTGCCCCCGACGTCCTCGGTGGACGCGGCGGCGGCCCGGCTCGATCTGCTGCCGACCGGCGGGCGCACCCCGCTGGCGGCCGGGCTGCTGAAGGCGCACCACGTCCTGCGGGTGGAGCGGATGCGCGATCCGTCGCGGCGGGCGCTGCTGCTCGTGGTGACCGACGGCCGCGCCACGGGCGGCCCCGATCCGGTGGCGCTGGCGGCACGGGCCGCGCGGCTGCACGCCGCTGACGGGACGGCCGCCATCGTCGTGGACTGCGAGTCGGGGCCGGTGCGGCTCGGTCTTGCGGGCGCGCTGGCCGCCGATCTCCAGGGGGCGGCCGTGACGCTCGACGAGTTGCGGGGGGACGCGATCGCCTCGCTGGTGAAGAGCGTTCGGACCGCCGGGTCCGCCAGGAGGGCCGCGTAGATGCCACAGGGACAACCATCCGTCGTCCCGGACGACGGACTGACCACACGCCAGCGCCGCAACCGTCCCCTCGTCGTCGTCCACACGGGTCCGGGCAAGGGCAAGTCGACGGCCGCCTTCGGACTGGCGCTGCGCGCCTGGAACCAGGGGTGGCCGATCGGGGTGTTCCAGTTCGTCAAGTCCGCCAAGTGGAAGGTCGGCGAGGAGACCGCGCTGAAGGTCCTCGGGGCGTCCGGCGAGGGCGGCCCGGTCGACTGGCACAAGATGGGTGAGGGCTGGTCGTGGGTGCAGCGCGACCGGCAGTTCAGCAACGAGGAAGCCGCCCGCGAGGGCTGGGAGCAGGTCAAGCGGGATCTGGCCGCGGAGACCTACCGGCTCTATGTCCTCGATGAGTTCGCCTACCCCATGCACTGGGGGTGGGTGGACACCGACGAGGTGCTCTCGGTGCTGCGGGACCGCCCAGGGAACCAGCATGTGGTGATCACCGGCCGTAACGCCCCGGCCGAGCTGATCGGCTTCGCCGATCTCGTGACCGAGATGACCAAGGTGAAGCACCCGATGGACGCGGGTCAGAAGGGGCAGCGGGGCATCGAGTGGTAGCACGTCTCGTGATCGCCGCACCGTCATCGGGCAGCGGAAAGACCACCGTCGCGACGGGCCTGATGGCGGCCTTCACCGCGTCGGGCCTGTCCGTGTCCCCGCACAAGGTGGGGCCCGACTACATCGACCCGGGCTATCACTCACTCGCGACGGGGCGGCCGGGCCGGAATCTGGACGCGTATCTGTGCGGTACGGAGCTGATGGCGCCGCTGTTCGCGCATGGCGCGGCGGGATGCGATGTGGCCGTCGTCGAGGGCGTGATGGGGCTGTACGACGGCGCGGCGGGGGCAGGCGAGCTGGCGTCCACCGCGCAGCTCGCCAAGCTGCTGCGCGCGCCGGTGGTGCTGGTAGTGGACGCGTCGTCGCAATCGCGGTCGGTGGCGGCGCTGGTGCACGGGTTCGCGTCCTGGGATCCGGGCGTACGGATCGGCGGCGTGATCCTGAACAGGGTGGGCTCCGGCCGGCACGAGGAACTGCTGCGGGAGGCCATGGACGAGGTGGGGGTCCCGGTGCTGGGGGTGTTGCGGCGGAACGGCGCGGTGGCGACGCCCTCGCGGCATCTGGGTCTTGTGCCGGTGGCGGAGCGCCGACAGGACGCGGTGGCAGCGGTGGCCGCGATGGGTGAACTGGTGCGGGCGGGATGCGATCTCGATGGGCTGCTGGCGCTGGCACGGTCGGCACCGCCGGTGGTGGCCGAGCCGTGGGACGCCCGCGCGGGCACGGGCCCCCGGCCTGGTTTCCGGCCGGGCCACGCAGCGCAGGCGCGGCCCGTCGTCGCCGTCGCGGCCGGGCCCGCGTTCACGTTCTCGTACGCCGAGCACACCGAACTGCTCACCGCGCACGGCGCCGACATCGCCCCGTTCGACCCGCTGCGGGACGAGCGCCTCCCCGACGGCACCGCGGGCATTGTCATCGGGGGCGGGTTCCCGGAGGTCTACGCGCCGCGGTTGTCGGCGAACGAGGCGATGCGGAAGGCGGTCGGCGCGTTCGCCCGCGCGGGGGGACCGGTCGCGGCCGAGTGCGCGGGGCTGCTGTATCTGAGCCGTTCGCTGGACGGGGAGCCGATGTGCGGGGTGCTGGACGCCGAGGCGCGGATGGGTGAGCGGCTGACGCTCGGGTACCGGGAGGCGGTCGCGGTGGCCGACAGCTGTCTGGCCGTCAGCGGGACCCGGCTGCGGGGGCACGAGTTCCACCGGACGGTGATCGAACCGGGGTCGGGGGCCACCCCCGCGTGGGGCGTCCACCGGCCGGAGCGCCGGACGGAAGGCTTCGTCCAGCGGGGTGTGCACGCGAGCTATCTGCATACGCACTGGGCCGCCGAGCCCGGTGTCGCCCGTCGATTCGTTGAGAGGTGCGCGCGATGAGCAGGCTGGTCGGGGTCGGAGTGGGGCCCGGGGACCCGGAGTTGGTGACGGTGAAGGGCGTGCGGGTCCTGCGGGAGGCCGATGTCGTCGTCGTACCGGTGATGGAGACGGGTGAGCGGGGGCGCGCGGAGGCGACCGTACTGCACTATGTCGACGCGGCGAAGGTCGTACGGGTCGTCTTCGCGCTCAATGAGCGCACGGACCGGGCCCGCCGGGAGGCCGCGTGGGACGCCGCGGGGGCGCGGGTGGCCGAGTTGCTGCGGGAGACGGACCGTGTCGCGTTCGCGACCATCGGGGACCCCAATGTGTATTCGACCTTCACCTATCTCGCGCAGACCATCGGCGAACTCGTACCGGGGACGGTCGTGGAGACGGTCCCCGGGATCACCGCGATGCAGGATCTGGCGGCCCGCAGCGGCGCGGTCCTCACCGAGGGCACCGAGCCGCTGACGCTGGTGCCGGTGACCGCGGGGGCCGCCGTGCTGAAGGACGCGTTGGAGGGGCCGGGGACGGTCGTGGCGTACAAGTTCGGCCGGCTGGCGGGTGAGGTGGCGACCGCGCTGCGGGAGACCGGGCGCGGCGAGGGCGCGGTCTGGGGGTCCGCGCTGGGACTGCCCGGTGAGTCGATCCGGCAGGCTTCGGAGCTGGATGAGAGTCCGCTGCCGTATCTCTCGACAC
>NZ_JBSGUP010000159.1:0-13772 GCF_053607985.1 Streptomyces sp. NPDC055078 | reverse complement strand
GTCGGGGAGGATCCGGACCGCGAGGGCCTGAGGGAGACGCCGGCCCGGGTGGCGCGCGCGTACCGGGAGATATTCGCGGGGCTCTGGCAGCAGCCCGAGGACGTCCTGACGACGACCTTCGACCTCGGGCACGATGAGATGGTGCTGGTGAAGGACATCGAGGTGATGTCCTCCTGTGAACATCATCTCGTGCCCTTCGTCGGGGTCGCGCACGTCGGCTACATCCCCTCCAACGATGGCAAGATCACCGGACTCTCCAAGCTCGCCCGCCTGGTGGACGTCTTCGCCCGCCGCCCCCAGGTCCAGGAGCGCCTGACCACCCAGATCGCGGATTCCCTGATGGACATCCTGGAGCCGCGCGGAGTGATCGTGGTCATCGAGTGCGAGCACATGTGCATGACCATGCGGGGTGTCCGCAAGCCGGGCGCGAAGACCATCACCTCCGCGGTCCGCGGTCAGCTTCGCCACCCGGCGACCCGTAACGAGGCGATGAGCCTGATCATGGCTCGCTGAGCCCGGGGCGGGAGGCCCGGGGCAGAAGGCCAGGCGTGGGCGCGGCCCCGTCCGCGCGGGAGGCGAGGCGTAGGGGAGGTCCAGGCGTGCGCGCGGCGTAGTCGCGTGGGAGGCGAGGCGTACGGGAGGTCAGGCGTACGCGAGGCGAGGCGTACGGGAGGCGAGGCGTAGGGGAGGTCAGGCGTGGGCGCGGCCCGTGCCGTTCTCCTGGGTGGGGTCGCTGTCGTCGGGCAGTTTGCAGACGCGCTCCAGGAAGAAGGCCGCCGCGATCACCGCCACCCCCGCCAGCACCGAGAACCCGGCGTAGATCGCCTGGTCCCGCCGCGACGGCACATCCAGGGACCCCAGCAGGAACACCCCCGTCCCCCCGTACATCCCGCTCACCAGCGCCGCCACGAGCGCGCTCGCCTGCCCGAAGACCACCGCCCGGGCCGCCATCAGGGGCTCCACGCCCTTCGCACCGGGGCGGCGCTCGCGCTGCGCCTTGAGCCGGGCGCGCAGGGAGAGCGCGGTCGCCGTGAGGACCGCCGCGATCGCCGCGAGCACGATCGGCGCGGCCAGGGGCACGCTCGGCAGGGTGCCGAACGAGTCCCACAGGCGCGCGCCGGCCCAGGACAGCAGCCCGGCCCCGGCGAAGAGACCGGCCAGCACACCGAGCCGTAGTTGCTTCACCGAGAGAGCCGCCCTTCAGTCAGATGCCGCGCGGGGTCCGCACGCAAGAGCCTAACGACTACTCGGGCAGACGCAGTTCCAGGTCGGCGCGGATGAACACGCCCTCGCGGCCGACGGCGGCCAGCAGCCCGGCCACGCTCCCGCGGCCCGGGAGCTGTGCCTCGGGCTCCACATCGTGCCAGGGGGCGAGCACAAAGGGGCGCTCATGGGCGCGGGGATGCGGGAGGGTGAGCGAGGGATCGTCGGAGACGACCTCCGCGTACGCGATGATGTCCACGTCGATGGTGCGGGGGCCCCACCGCTCCTCGCGGACCCGGTCGAAGGCTTCCTCGATCGCCTGCGCGCGCTCCAGGAGCGAGTCGGGCGGCAGCGTCGTCCTGATGACGGCCACCGCGTTGAAATACGACGGCTGGGAGTCGGCGCGGACGCCCCACGGCTCCGTCTCGTACACCGGGGAGACCGCTTTGACCCGCAGTCCGGGGGTGTCCTCCAGCGCGTCGATCGCGCCCTGGAGGGTCTCCAGCCGATTGCCCAGATTCGATCCGAGGGCGATCACGGCGCGCTTGAGGTTGGAGAGGGTCACATCCGCCGCGTCGACCTGCTCCACCACGGACGCGGGCACCGGTTGCACGGTGGGGTCGCTCATACTCGGCTCCGGGTGATCGTGATGGACACATCGTCGAACGGCACGGTGATCGGCGCGTCCGGCTTGTGGACGACGACCTCGACCTCCTGCACGCCGTCGTGCTTCAGACAGGTCCGGGCGATCCGCTCCGCGAGCGTCTCGATCAGATCGACCGGATCGCCCTCCACGACCGCCACGACCTCCTCCGCCACGACGCCGTAGTGCACGGTCTTCGCCAGGTCGTCGTCGGCCGCCGCCGGACGGGTGTCCAGACCGATCACCAGGTCCACGATGAAGGTCTGGCCCTCCTCGCGCTCCCGGGGGAAGACGCCGTGGTGCCCACGGGCCTTGAGGCCGCGCAGCGCGACATGATCCACGCGAATCACTCCTGCTGTCTCGTCGGTCGTACGGACACGGGCACAACGGACACCCGATCATGCCCGAGTGCCGATGTGTCCATTCGAATCTACCTGCGGCCACTGACACCGTTCACGCAAGGGGGTCATGGTCAGCCGCCCGGAAGGCCGGTAGGCGCACCTGCCCGGACCGCCCGGCGCCAAACCCCCATCGACCCCCAAACCCCTCCATCGGTCGGCGCGTCGGCGCGTCGGCCCGGGGGACTCAGGGGGAGGGCTCCTCCTCCGTCTCGTCGCCGGTGTCGCGCTCGGTCAGTACAGGTGAGCCGTGGTGCGACCAGACCTTCCACCCCTCAGGGGTGCGCCGGAACACATTGGTGGCGACCACGAGCTGTCCCACGAGGGGGCCCAGCTCACCGCTCTCCTCGGCGGGGCCGCCGCTGAGGATGTTCTCCGTACAGGTCACCAGCGCGGTGTCACCGGCGAGGCCGACCTTCACATCGGTGAGGAAGAACTGGATGTACTCGGTGTTCGCCATGATCAGGGCGTAGGAACGCAGCACCTCGCCCCGGCCTGAGAGCACCGGCCAGCCGGGGTGGATACAGGAGATGCCGTCGTCCAGCCACAGGTCGGACAGCCGCTCGAAGTCGCCGCGCTCCAGGGTCTCGTAGAACGCGGTGTTGGCCTCTTCGACCAGTTCGGTGTCGGTACGGCTCACCGGGCGTCCCCGACGGCTCGCGCGACGCGGACGGCGTCCGCGGTGGCGCGTACCTCATGGACGCGCACGGCCCACGCGCCCTCGTGCGCCGCGATCGCGGAGACGGCGGCGGTGGCCGCGTCGCGCTCCCGGGCCCGTGGCGGGGTGCCGCCCCGGGCGAGGACATGCCCGAGGAAGCGTTTACGGGACGCGGCGACGAGCAGGGGGCGGCCGAGGGCGCGCAGCTCGGGGATGTGGGCGACGAGGGCGAGGTCGTGCGCGGCCTCCTTGGCGAAGCCGAGCCCGGGGTCGATGACGATCCGGTCGGGCTGGATGCCGCCGGCCACGACGGCCGCCATCCGCTCGCGCAGTTCGGCGGCGACCTCGGCGACGACGTCCTCGTACACCGCCCGGCTGTTCATGTCCTGGCTGAAGCCGCGCCAGTGCATGACGACGAAGGGGACTCCGGCGGAGGCGACGGCCGGGACCATCGCGGGGTCGGCGAGTCCGCCGCTGACATCGTTGACGAGTACGGCTCCGGCCGCCACGGCCTGGTCGGCGACGGAGGCGCGCATGGTGTCGACGGAGACGATGACCCCCTCGGCCGCCAGGCCCCTGACGACCGGGACGACCCGCCGCAGCTCCTCGTCCTCGTCGACCCGGCTGGCGCCGGGCCTGGTGGACTCACCGCCGACATCGACGAGGTCGGCACCGTCGGCGACGAGATCGAGGCCGCGTTTGACGGCGGCGGTGGTGTCGAACCAGCGGCCACCGTCCGAGAAGGAATCGGGCGTCACATTGACGACCCCCATGACCGCGCAGCGATCCCACTCCGGCAACCCAGGCAACGTACTCATATCTCCACCCTAGGTCGTGTCGCGGAAGTCATGCCTGCCCGGCGGGCCACCGCGGCCCGGCACCCGTACGGGGCCCTGTGCGGTGGCTCAGTCCTTGGTGGTCCGTACGACCTCCTCGGCGGCCCCGGTATCCGTATCAGCGACCGCGTCGGTGATATCCGCGACGGTCGCGATGGACTCCAGATCGACCTCGGCCCGGGGCACGTCCTGTGCGTCCGCGTCGATCGACCGGCGCAGCGCCTCGTGCAGCTTCGCCGGGGTCAGTACTCCCAGGAAGCGGCCCGTCCCCTCCTTGTCGATCACCGCGATCCACCCGGCGTCGTGCTGGAGCATGGTGGAGAACGCCTGCTTGAGGGAGGCGCCGAGGGGCAGCCAGGCGTCCATGCGCCGGGCGTGTTCCCGTACGGAGCCGGGTACGCGCGCGTGCTCCGCGGCGAGCCAGCCGTGCAGGTCGCCCGTGCCGTCCAGGACGACCGCCCACCGCGCGCCCAGCTCCCGGGGCAGGGTGTCGTCGAGCCGGACGACGGGCGGCTGCTCCAGATCGCTTTCCTCGATGGGGGTGACCGAGAGTCGCTTGAGGCCGCGGTCGGCGCCGACGAAGTCCGCGACATACCCGGTCGCCGGGGCGCCGAGCACGGCGGCCGGGGCGTCGAACTGCTCGATCCGCCCCTGGCCGTAGACGGCGATCCGGTCGCCGAGGCGTACGGCTTCCTCGATGTCGTGTGTGACGAAGAGCACGGTCTTGCGGACCTGGGCCTGGAGCCTGAGGAACTCGTTCTGGAGATGTTCGCGCACCACCGGGTCGACCGCGCCGAACGGCTCGTCCATCAGCAGGACGGGCGGGTCGGCGGCGAGCGCGCGGGCCACGCCGACGCGCTGGCGCTGGCCGCCGGAGAGCTGTTCCGGGTAGCGGTCGCCGTGGAGGGAGGGGTCCAGACCGACCAGATCGAGGAGTTCGGCGGCGCGGGCGCGGGCCTTGGCGCGGCCCCAGCCCAGCAGATGCGGGACGGTCGCGGTGTTCTCCAGGACCGTCTTGTGCGGGAAGAGGCCGACCTGCTGGATGACATAGCCGATACGGCGGCGCAGCTGCACCGGATCGATGGTCGATATGTCCTCCCCGTCCAGGAATATCCGCCCGCTGGTCGGTTCGATAAGACGGTTGACCATCTTCATCGTGGTGGTCTTGCCGCAGCCGGACGGCCCGACGAGCGTGACCAGTTCGCCCTCGGCCACCTCGAACGACAGATCGTCGACGGCGGTCGTCCCGTCCGGATAGCGCTTGGTGACGTGCTCGAAACGGATCATGATTCCCCATTGTGGCGGGCGTTGTGTGAAGGGCGTGTTGCCGCCACATGGCGGCCCTCGGCGATTGTCAGTGGCCAAGGTTAAGGTCATGAGACATACGTTCGGCAGGGGTGGGGAGGAGGGGGAGCATGGGTATGCGGCAGGCCGCCCAGAGCTGTCTGGCGACCAATGACTGGATCTGCGGGGAATATCTCCGCACCCGTAGCCAGGAATTGACCGACGCGACGATTCAGCATGTCTGGATCACCGTGGCCTCGGTCCTGATCGGCCTCGCGGTGGCCTTCCCGCTCGCGCTCCTCGCCCGCGCGAAGCCCGCCTTCGCCGGTCCGGTGCTCGGTCTGACGACCCTGCTCTACACGATTCCGTCGCTCGCGATGTTCTCTTTGCTGCTGCCGGTGTTCGGGCTCTCGGCCGCGCTGGTCGTCACCGGGCTCGTGCTCTATTCGCTGACCATCCTGGTGCGGAACATCATGGCCGGTCTCGACGCGGTGCCCGCCGAGGCCCGGGAGGCCGCGCGCGGGATGGGTTACGGGCCGGCCAGGCTGCTGTGGGAGGTCGAGCTGCCGCTCGCGCTGCCCGCGCTGATGGCGGGCCTGCGTATCGCCACGGTCTCCACGATCGCGCTGACGACCGTGGGCGCCCTGGTCGGCAAGGGCGGGCTCGGCAATCTCATCGACGACGGGGTGCAGACCACCTTCAAGGCGCAGGTGCTGACCGCGTCCGTGCTCTGTGTGCTGCTGGCGGCCGTGGCGGATCTGCTGCTGCTGGCGGTGCAGCGGCTGCTCACCCCCTGGACACGGACGCCCCGGACGCCCCGGACGCCCACCCGGGCGCGGACTCGGCCGGGGAATCGGTCGGGGAATCGGTCCGGGACCCGAATACACCGGGCCAAGGAGGCCGTCTGATGGGGGTGCTCGCCGATGCGTGGACCTGGCTCACCACCGGCTCCAACTGGTCGGGGGAGAGCGGGGCCTGGCACCGGCTGGGCGAGCATGTGTACGTCAGCGGGGTGGCGCTCGTGCTGGCCTGCGCGATCGCCCTGCCGCTCGCGCTCTGGCTCGGGCACCTCGGCAAGGGGGGCGCGCTCGCGGTCAACATCTCCAACGCCGGCCGGGCGATTCCCGTCTTCGCGGTTCTCGCGCTCTTCATGCTCACCCCGCTGCGGAGCGCCGGATACGCGCCGACGATCATCGCGCTGGTGCTGTTCGCCGTTCCGCCGCTGCTGACCAACGCCTATGTCGGGATGCGGGAGGCCGACCGTGCGGTGGTGGAGGCCGCGCGGGGGATGGGCATGTCGGGGTGGCAGCTCTTCGTACGGGTCGAGCTGCCGCTGGCGTATCCGCTGCTGATGACCGGGCTGAGGTCGGCCGCCGTGCAGGTGGTCGCCACGGCCACTATCGCCTCGATGGTCGGCCAGGGCGGTCTCGGCCGCATCATCACCGCGGGTTTCAACACCTACAACACCCCGCAGGTCGTGGCCGGTGCTCTGCTCGCCGCGCTGCTGGCGCTGCTGGTGGAAGCGGTGCTGGTGGCGGCCGACCGGCTGATCGATCCACACCGTAAGGCGGCGACGCCCGTATCACCGCGAACGACCGTCTGACCGAACCCTCGAAACCCTCGAACCCTTGAAAGTCTTGAACCGTCGAAAGCCCTGAACCCTCGCAACCCGTGAATCCTCTATCGCATTCCATGACATTCCATGTCCACATACACCTCGTGACCCCTCTGGGACCCTCGGGACGGAGAATCTGATGCGCAAGACCTCTCGTATCGCGGGAGCGGTACTGGCCGTGGCCCTGACGGGTTCGCTCGCCGCGTGCGGCGGCGGAGAGAGCCTGGAGAAGTCCGGGAACACCGATGGCTCGGGCGGCTCCGGCGGCGGCTCGGACAAGAAGGGCTCGCTTGTCGTCGGCTCGGCCTCCTTCACCGAGTCCAAGGTTCTCGCCGAGCTGTATGCGCGGACCCTGGCCGACGCCGGATACAAGACGACCGTGACCACGGTGAAGAACCGCGAGCTGTACGAACCCTCCCTGGAGAAGGGGGAGATCGACGTCGTACCGGAATATGCGGCGACGCTTGCTGAATTCCTGAATGCAAAGGCGAACGGGCCGAAGGCGCCTGATGAGAAGCCGGTCGCCTCCAGTGATGTGAACGCCACTGTCGCCGCACTTACCAAGCTCGCCGAGCCGCGCGGGCTGAAGGTGCTCCCGGCGGGCCAGGCCGTCGATCAGAACGCCTTTGCGGTAAGCAAGGAATTCGCCGAGAAGAACAGCCTCAAGACGCTTTCCGATCTTGGGAAGTCGAAGCTCAAGGTCAAGATCGCGGCGGGTGACGAGTGCGAGGTGCGGCCGTTCTGCGCGCCCGGTCTGAAGAAGGTCTACGGCATTGATGTCACCGGTGTCGACCCGAAGGGCGTGGGCACCCCCCAGTCCAAGCAGGCGGTCAAGGACGGTGTCGACCAACTGGTGCTCACCACCACCACGGACGCGGTGATGGACGGACTGGTCTTCCTCGAAGACGACAAGAAGCTCCAGAACGCGGACAACGTACTGCCGGTGGTCAATGCGAAAGACGCGGGCAGCGCGGAGATAGCCGCCGCGCTCGACCGGCTCACCAAGGTGTTGACCACCGCGGATCTCGCCGAGTTGAACCGTAAGGTCGACTCCGAGCGTGCCAAGCCCGAGGACGCGGCGAAGGAGTATCTGGAGTCCAAGGGGCTCCTCAAGTAGCTCATCGAGCAGCGCCCCAAGGCGCCCGGACAACTCCACACGCGGACGAAATGGAACGGCGATAGCGGAGGCTGTCGCCGGAGGGAAGCGGTGCGGAGCCGACCGGGCGTTCTTGGGTCAGAGAGTTGCGTAGCCGATATCCCCATCCGCTTCTGCGCACGGTAAATTTCGCCCCATGCCCCGTGGACGCCACCGCCATTCCCCACCCCTTCACAGGCTGCTGCCGCCATCGGCGGTCGCCGGAGCGTCGGTGCTGTGCGCCGCCGGCGCATGGATGCTGACGGAACCCGTCATGCTCCGGACGCTGGTGACGGCGGCAGCCGCAGCCGCCGTCACCGGCGCGGCCCTTATGCGCAGTTGGGACCGTTCGGCCGGCCAGCAGGTCGCCGATCTCACCCGAGGCCGTGCGAACGACGCATGGCAGCACGAGGAACGTATAGCCGAGCTGGAGTCGGACATCGAGGAATCACGCGAGCTGCGCGCGAAACTCGATGCCAAACTCCGTACCAAACGCGTCGAGTTGGCGTCGCTGCGCGGCGAGCACGCCGCCCTGCTGCGCCGGTACGCGACTGCCGAGACCGAGCGGGCCAGCGCTCTCGAAGGCCGTCGTCAGCTCGCGATCGAGGCGTCGGAGCCCAGGCCGCTGACGGCGGCCGGGGTCACACCCACCGTCGCGCTGTTCCGGCGTGCCGTCAGAGCGCTGGACGACCTTCCCCGCAGCGCCGCCGCGCAGGAGGCCGCCCGGGAGGCCGCGCGGACCGCCGGTGACGACCGTGAGGACGAGGGCACGGACGGTCTCACGGACGGCCCGACCGGCTCACGGACAGCCGACCGGGCGGACGAGCGGACAGGCGGCCAGATGGCCGACCCGGCGGACCGGGTTGGCGATCGCGAAGGCGGACCCGGCGAAGTGAACCCGGAGGTGGTGACCCCGGAGGCGGACGAGCCGCGGGGGAAGGCCGTGGCGGGTGCCGGGAGAGAGCAGCACACCCGCCCGACGGCCGCCCTCCCCGCGAGGCGCCCCGGGCCGGGCGCGGCGGCGGTCGTTCCGTACGGCCCGCGACGCGGCGCCGCCCTCCGCCGTCCCGAGGGGACGTTCGACTACTTCGGGAAGCAGCATGCGTCGGCCGCCGAAGCGGCGGCGGCGAACGCGGCCAACGCGGCGCATGCGGCGCATGTGGCGAACCGGGCGCACGGGGCGAACGGGCTTCCCGTGGTCTCCGGGCTGTCCGGCCGGGGGACGCAGAAGGCCATCGAGGCCGTGCAGAGCGAGGATCTCGCCGATGTGGTGGGCGAGGAAGTACTCGCCGACGAGATGCTGGCCGAGGAGGTGCCGGCCGAGCGGCGCCCGGATGCCCCGCGCGCGGTCGGTGACGTCATCGATCTGACCCACCACGACAGCCCGGAGCACATCGAGCTGCGCGACGCGGTCAGTTCCTGAGGTTTCTGAGGCTCCTGAAGTTCCCGGGACTCCCGAGGTTCACGGAGTTCCTGTTCCTGGGCCGCTGTTCGCCGTTCACTCGGCGATCACTTGTCGATGTCGCCGACGACGAAGAACAGCGAGCCCAGGATCGCCACCATGTCCGCCACCAGCGTGCCCGGCAGCAGCTCGGTGAGTGCCTGGATGTTGTTGAACGACGCCGAACGCAACTTCAGCCGGTACGGAGTCTTCTCCCCTTTGGAGACCAGGTAGTAGCCGTTGATCCCGAGCGGGTTCTCCGTCCAGGCGTAGGTGTGGCCCTCCGGGGCCTTCAGCACCTTGGGCAGCCGCTGGTTGACCGGGCCGGGCGGCAGCTCGGCGATCCGGTCCAGACAGGCGTCGGCCAGGTCCAGCGCGTTGTGCGTCTGGCCCAGCAGCACCTCGAAGCGGGCCAGACAGTCGCCCTCCGCCCGGGTGACCACCTTAAGAGTGTCCCCCAGCTCCCCGTACGCGAGATACGGCTCGTCCCGGCGCAGATCGAAGTCGACACCGGAGGCGCGGGCGATGGGACCGCTGACGCCGTACGCGTGCACCGCCGCAGCCGACAGGACGCCCACCGCGCGGGTCCGGCCGCGGAAGATCTCGTTCCCGAGCACCAGACGGTCGTACACGTCCATCCGCGACCGGACGTCCGCCACCGTGTGCCGGACCCGCCCGAGCCACCCGGCCGGAAGGTCCTCCTTAAGGCCGCCGACCCGGTTGAACATGTAGTGCATCCGGCCGCCGGAGATCTCCTCCATGACGTGCTGGAGTTCCTCCCGCTCGCGGAAGGCGTGGAAGACGGGGGTGATGCCGCCCAGCTCCAGCGGGTACGAGCCGAGGAACATCAGATGGTTGAGCACCCGGTTCAGCTCGGCGAGCAGGGTACGGGTCCAGACCGCGCGCTCGGGGACCTCCATGCCGAGCATCCGCTCCACGGCCATCACCACACCGAGTTCGTTGGAGAACGCGGAGAGCCAGTCGTGGCGGTTGGCGAGCATGATGATCTGGCGGTAGTCGCGGGCCTCGAAGAGCTTCTCGGCACCACGGTGCATATAGCCGATGACGGGTTCGGCGTGCTGGATGACTTCGCCGTCGAGGGTGAGGCGGAGGCGGAGGACGCCGTGGGTGGAGGGGTGCTGGGGGCCGATGTTGAGCACCATGTCGGTGCTTTCCGCGGCGCCGCCGATGCCGAACATGGTCTCCGTCATGGCCCCAGTATCCCCCCGGCCCGCCAGGACCCGGGGCCTGCCCTGGGTCCTGGCGTGCGCGGGAGCCCGGGGTTCGCCCTGGTCCCGGGGGTGCGCGGCCCCGTCGGGTGCCCGGGGCGCGAGTTTCCCCGGCACCCGGCACCCGGAGCATGGAGCACAGGGACAGCGGGGATCAGGAGGGATCAGGAGAGAGGAGTGGGCACCGGCTGGTGGAGCCAGAGGAAGGCGCCGAGGCCGGCGGGGGAGAGGAGTTCCCCGGCCTCGGTGGTGGCGGAGAGGGCGCGGACGTAGGCGGCGGGGTCCGTGGTGGCCAGGGCGAGCGGGGGCCGCGCGGCCGAGACCCCGAGCGCGCCCAGGGCCTCGCGCTGGGGGATCAGCCGGGCCCCGGGCAGCGCGCAGGCGTCCAGCGCCACATGCGAGGTGATGTCACAGGTCCCGTCGGGTACGGGAGCCACCTCCCGGCCCGCCCGGAAACCGGTCAGGGTGCCGAAGGGGGGACGGCCGCCCTCCGCCGTGTGCCCGTAGTCCACCGCGACCGCGAGCCCCGCCCTCAGGGTGGCCACGGCCGCCGCCCACGCCTCGTCCCGGGGGCGGCCGATCTCCGCCCGCGCCCCGGGCTCGGTCAGCGGCCACCACCGCGCGAGCCACTGTGCGTCCGCCCCGGTCACCGGCGGGCCGAGGCGTTCGGTGCCGTCGGGGCGTACGAGGACGACGCGCGCCACCCCGTCCGCGTCCGCCTCGGCGATGTCGACGGGGACGTTGTCGAGCCACTCGTTCGCGAAGAGGAGTCCGCTGACCCCGGCCGGCGGTTCGGATGTCCACTCGATACGGGGGTCCAGACCGGCCGGGCGGGGCGCGCGCTCGACGGCGTACGCCCGTACCGGGAATCCGGCGGGGAGCGCCGCCGGCACCCCCGTCAGCAGTTCCCCGTGCCCCGCGCCCATGTCGACGATCGCCGGTCCGCCGCCGGACGGGTCCAGGCCCTCCGCCGTCGTCAGCAGCAGCCGGGCGACCGCCGATGCGAACAGGGGCGAGGCGTGCACGGACGTACGGAAGTGGCCGGCCGGTCCCTCAGGGCGCAGATAGAAGCCGCCGGGTCCGTACAGCGCGGTCCGGGACGCCTCCCGCCAGGTCCGCCACTCATCCGTATCGTCCGTCACGCGCCCCAGTCTCCACCTTGCGGAGTACGCCTCCGCCCACGGGATCGCTCTGGCGGTTGACCCCGTGGCCTGTCAGCTTTCCCTACTCTGGGTTACGTGCAGCGCGTCTATGACTTCCTCCGCAGACACCCGTCGGGCGTCGACGCCTTCTGGGCCGTCGTCCTGCTGGTGCTCTCACTGCTGACTCTGGCGACGGACCCACAGAGTGAGCCTTCGGTGTCCGCCGTCCTGGTGGTGCTGGGGCTGAGTCTGGTCGTCGCGCTGCGCCGGGTGATGCCGGAGAAGATGCTCGTGCTCGCGGCGGTGATCGGCGTCGGTCAGCTGGTGCTGGACGTGGAGACCAACCCGGGCGACTTCGCGATGCTGGTGATCATCTACACCGTCGCCGCGGACGGCAGATCGCGGTGGGCCTCCAGGCTGGCGCTGGTCGGCGGTCTGGTGGCGGCCCCGGCGTCGCTGCTCAGATGGCCGCCGGAGGAGTCGAGCACCCTCCAGAAGATCTTCTTCACGGTCGTCCTGATCGTGCCGTTCGCCCTCGCCTGGGTGCTCGGTGACTCGATACGCACGCGCCGCGCGTACTTCGGGCAACTGGAGGAGCGCGCGATGAGGCTGGAGAGCGAGCGCGAGGCGCAGGCGAAGGTCGCGGTCGCCGCCGAGCGCGCCAGGATCGCCAGGGAACTGCACGATGTCGTCGCGCACAACGTCTCCGTGATGGTGGTGCAGGCCGATGGCGCGGCCTATGTGCTCGACGCGGCACCCGACCAGGCCAAGCAGGCGCTGGAGACCATCTCCACCACCGGCCGCCAGGCGCTGGCGGAGATGCGGCGGCTGCTGGGGGTGCTGCGGACCGGGGACGCCCCGGAGAGCGGTGAGTACGTCCCACAGCCCGATGTGGGGCAGATCGAGGATCTGATCGAGCAGGTGCGCCGTTCGGGGCTGACCGTGGACTTCAAGATCGAGGGGACCCCGAGAGCGCTGCCGAGCGGGGTGGAGCTGACGGCGTACCGCATCGTGCAGGAAGCGCTCACCAACACCCGTAAGCACGGTGGACCGCAGGTCGGCGCCAGTGTGCGGCTCGTCTACTTCGACGACGGACTCGGACTGCTGGTGGAGGACGACGGCCGGGGTTCGGCGCACGAGCTGTACGAGGACGGCGGCGCGGACGGCAAGGGGCACGGGCTCATCGGGATGCGGGAGCGCGTCGGTATGGTCGGCGGCACGCTCGACGCCGGGCCCCGGCCGGGAGGAGGCTTCCGGATCAGCGCACTGCTTCCCCTTAAGCCCGCCTAGACCGCCTAGACCGCCTAGACCGTCTGGAACGTCTGGACCGCCTAGCCAGTCTGGACCGTCTGAAGCCTGGACCGCCTGGACCGCCTGGACCGTCCGCCGGAGCGCTTCCGGACCGTACCGAGCGATCCGATGGCCCGAGAGACTCGATAGATCAGCCACCGAGAGATTGAGGACCCCGCTGACATGTCCATCCGTGTGATGCTCGTCGACGACCAGGTGCTGCTGCGCACCGGCTTCCGGATGGTGCTCGCCGCTCAGCCGGATATGGAGGTCGTCGCGGAGGCGGGCGACGGCGCGGAGGCGATCGAGAAACTGCGCTCCACGGCCGTGGACGTCGTCCTGATGGATGTCCGGATGCCGAGGCTGGACGGCGTCGAGGCGACCCGGCGGATCTGCGCGGCGCCCAACCCGCCGAAGGTGCTGATCCTGACCACCTTCGACCTGGACGAGTACGCGTTCTCCGGGCTGAAGGCCGGTGCGAGCGGCTTCATGCTCAAGGATGTGCCGCCCGGGGAACTGCTGGGCGCGATCCGTTCGGTCCACAGCGGTGACGCGGTCGTCGCGCCGTCGACCACCCGCCGACTGCTGGACCGTTTCTCCCCGATGCTCCCGAGCGCCGGCGGCGAGCCTGAGCACAAGGAGCTGGACCGGCTCACCGGGCGGGAGCGCGAGGTGATGCTGCTGGTCGCCCAGGGCCTGTCGAACGGCGAGATCGCGGGCCGGCTGGTGCTCTCGGAGGCCACGGTGAAGACCCACGTGGGCCGCATCCTCACCAAGCTGAGTCTGCGGGACCGGGTGCAGGTGGTGGTGCTGGCATACGAGACGGGACTCGTCCGGGCGGGCGGCGCGGGCACCTGCACGAGCTGCGGGACCAGTCGGCGTCCTTCCGGGACGTGGT